>JAUYBU010000317.1 GCA_030693045.1 Bryobacterales bacterium
GCGGCTTCCGTGCTGCCCCTTATGCTGTCGCCTGCGCGTATAGTTTATGACACAGTAGAATTAAGCTGATAGTCGCCCGCGCCTTCGGGGATGCGCAGAGTGAGTTGATAGGTCTGCTGGCCCAGCGCGGGAATCAGAAAGGGAGTTTCGCTCTTGGCCAATTCCTTGCCCCCTTGGCCGGCCAGGGCCAGCGACAGCCGGCCGCGCGCCAGGCTCGACTCATCGTTCACCATCATCACCGCGAAGCTGCGCTCGCCGCGCCCCGGCAATTTCGGCTGCCAGAAGTTCAGGTAGACGCCCAGCGGCCGGAACGCCTGGGTCATGTAGTCCTCGAAGTTCGGCTCCAGGCGCAGGCTCTCGACGTCGGTGAAATGGTCCGCTGTGTAGCCGCCCGGATAGCTCACCGTGAGGTAGACGAAGTGCAGCACACCGGCCGCGTTGCGGTGCGCGCGCCAGAATTCGGTCTTGCCGGCCAGATAGTAAGCGTAGGTTTCAAAACGCCGCTCCGGCGTCGCGTTCTCGCCAACCAGGCGCGCATAGACGTCCTTGGTCAGCTCCGTCGGAGTGCCGTCGCGGTTCAGCCACAACCAGCCGTACTCGTTGATAATCACCGCGTGCCCGGTCGGATGCGGCGAGTTGGTGGTCTTGGCGCCGGTCATCCGCTCCAGTTCCGGAATCTCGAAACCGCGGCCCAGCCGGCTGAATAAGTAGGGATGGTCTTCCACCGGATCGTCCGGACCGGCCGGGATGTTGTAGCCGTTCTCCCAGGGACGGTTCGACAGATCCAACCCGCGCACACGCTCGATGATTTGCATGAGCGTTTCCGAGCGCGTCTCGTTGGAGGCGTCCCAGATGGCCACGCTGGGATGGTTCCAGTTGTCGCGCATCCACTCGCCGTACTGCCGCGCCATCTCCTCGGTGTCCCACTGGTTGCGATACTCCCAGACGAAGAATTCGTTCTGGATCAGCAGGCCGGCCTCGTCGGCGATATCCAGCCACATGTCGGGCACCGGTCCGATGCAGAAACGGAAGCTGTTCCATGAGAGCCGCTTGGGGATCTCGGCGAGCAACTTGCGCACCCACTTTTCGTCCCACGGCAGACGGCGGCACTGGGGGTCTTCGAAAAAGCGGTGCAGGGTGATGTTTGAGCCGCGCAGAAAATACGGGCGGCCGTTCAGGTACGCGCGCTTGGTGGCGGTGTCGAAGCGGAATTCGCGCATGCCGAAACGCGTCGCGAGCGTATCGCCGCCGGTCGAGGTTTCCAGCGTGTAAAGATGCGGCGTCTCGGGGGTCCAGAGCTTCGCGTTGGCCAGCTTGACGGTGCGCACCAGCGTGCGCCTCTCGCCCGCTTTGAGAGTCAGTTTCTCGGCCATTTCCGGCGCGCCGGCCAGCTTGTGCCGCAGCGTGAAGGAACGGTCGCCGCCGTGGTTCTTCACCGTAGTCTGGATGACCACCTCGGACGAGGCGACGCGAGGCGCCACCTGCACGCTCTCGATCGCCGGATTATCGGCAAACCAGACCGAGACCGCGTCGTAGATGCCCGGCGTCCACTTGAGCTTCTCGTTGTCGGTTCCGGTGGGCGCCGTCTCGGGCACCGCCGCCGGATGCGCACCGATGCGGATGACCAGCGAGTTCTCGCCCTGCCACTGAATGGCGCCGGCGAGATCGAAGTAACCGGCGGTGAAGCAGCCCAGATGCTCGCCGACCAATTTTCCGTTGAGCCACACGGCGGAGCCGAACTGCGCCTTGTTCACCTTCAGCATGGCGACTTCCTTCTTCGCCGGCGCGCGGAACCGGGTGCGGTACCAGAAATAGTTGCGGTTCTGGCGCGGCACGCCCACCGTCGCAATCATCGCCGATTCCGGCAGCAGCTTCATGCGAACCTTCTTGCGGATGCCCTCGAAGCTGTCGAACTCATCGACGCCGGGGAACGCCGGCTCGGCCGTGTTGGTCAAGCCCGGCACCGGAACCTTGTGCCCGAACGCCGAAGGGATGTCGCTAGCGCCCACGCTTTCGTCGACTTCCCAGACGCCGTTCAGGGAAAGTGTTTGCCGCTGAGCCCAGAGCCCGGCGGGAGTCAGAAGCAGCAGTGCAAGAATCGTTCGTCTCATCGCAGCACGCCCATTATCCTACACGGGCCCGCCGCGAAACCGCTTGGGACGGGTGCGAGGGGCGAACCTCCCTGATGTCGCGCCCTACCAGACTTCCACGATCCGATCGCCGTCATCGAGGCGCTCTTGGATGCGCGGCCAGAGGGCATCGAAGACCGCGAGAAGTTTCGCGTTTCGACAGTTGCCCAGCCGGACCCACACCAATTGGACACCCGCGCGCTGCTGGCCGGACAGATGAAAGAAATCGTCGTCTTTGCTGATCAGGACCATTCCATGCGCAGCCGCGTAACGCCAGATCTCGCCGTCCGTCGCCTTGCCGAGATTCACGTCGAGCACGTGGAGGCATTCGGCGCCCTTCGCGTTCAACAGTCGCGCCAGCGCAAGGGGCAACTGATTGTCGACGAGAATCTTCACGAGGCTTTCAAAACCGGATGATCGGCCTGATGCGCCGCGTATTCGATCGCCGCAAACACATCCTCACGCTCCAGAAAAGAATAGTCGGCTAGAATCTCGTCGATGGATGCGCCCGAACTCAGCAATTCGAGCACGTCGCTCACTCGAATGCGAAAGCCTCGAATACAGGGACGGCCCCCGCACTTGCCGTCTTCCACCGTGATTCGGCCGAGCCGCTCCAACGCCATATGTCCCAGTGTATCAAGTAGCCACTCCCCGGAACTACGATCCCTCGCGGAACGTCATGGCCCCGAAGCTGACTACGCTTTGCTCGTCGATGTTCCACTGCTGGTAGCGGCGGAGCGAACCCCGCGCGCCGGGCATCGAGCGAAGAAAAGTGTATAGCGGCGCCGACCCGCACCACTTCAGGTCGTCGCGGTTTTCCTTGACCAGACGCCAGAACCCATCGGCGTCGCCCGCCTCCACGCGCTCGATCCGCGCGGCGTCGCGCACCGCCACTTCCGCCATTTCGTCCGTGTCGGCGGTGGCCGCAAAGCCGTCTCCATAGCGGCGGCCCATGTGCGCCATGTCGATCCCCATCACCCACAACAGCCGCTTCCCTTCCCGCGCGCCGATTTCGCCCAGCGCGTCCAGGAAACGCCGCACCCGGTCATCTTCTTCGGGCCTTGTCCCATCGATCAGGCCCTTGGCGAAGGCGCCGCACAAAATCGGGAGAATGCGAATGTCGGGACCCAGCACGTGTTGGAGAAACACCACCTGGAATTCGATCGAATGCTCGACCGCCTGGCAGTAGTCCTCCATCTTGACCGCCTCGCCGCCCGTCCGCTCCAGCAGATCCACCAGCGCGGTCTCGGTGCGGGCCTCTCCGTAAGGAGTCACAAACGGCTTGCGCGTGAGGCCGAAGCGGTCCGGCTTGCCGTAGTGCGACGTGCCCAGGATCACGAACACCCGGTCGCGATAGCCGGAGTCCAGCGCGCGGTAGGCCGCCTGGTAGGTCTCCCAACCGCCTTCCGGGCTCACGTGCGGAGCGGCGAGTCCGATCAGGCCGTCTTCCGGACCGGCGACCGGGTTGTGCGGGTCGCTCAAGCACTCGCCGACAAATGCGCGCAGCATCTCCGGCTCTTCCGGATATCCCGAACCGGCTTGGGAAGCCTCGCGGCGCTCGCCGCGCGCAAACGCGTCTTCCCGCTCCTGGCGCAGCCGCTCGAAGTTGGGGTCTTCCAGAAAACCCGCTTCGCTGAGCGTCTCCGTCAGGTGCCGGGCCAGTTCCCCAATCTGGAGATCGCCCGTGAGGCGGAACAGCAACTCTCGCAAATCGCCCGGCGTCCGCTCGCCGTCGAAGCACTCCAGGCACTGAACCAGCGGAGGCGGAACGATCAGCGTGGCGTCGGAGTACCGGAACGGGTCGCGGATCAGCAACCCCGGCCGGTCGGCAACCGGCGAAGGCATGAAGTCCAGGTTCATCCGCAGCCGGGGCAAGATGTCGGGCATCCCTCCATCCTACCCGCTAATCCGCGCTTGCCGCCGTGCTCTCCTCCAGCGTCTCCCGATCCTGGTCCAAGGGCTCCTGCAAATGGTAGTGGTAGGTGAGCAACCCCATGGCCGCGGCCAAGGCCAGCGACGCCAGAAGCCAGCGAACGGATTTCGGATTCCATGCGTTCTCGGCTTCCACCATCGCCCGGGTCGCCTGCACGATTCCCAGAGAAAGGCAAACCGATAGTCCGCTCTTCCAATACCACGGGATCAAATCCGTGTGCTCCGGTCCGCCCAATTCGCCCCAGGTGAACAGCGCCACCATCAGGGCGGCGAGAAACTCGACGACGTAGGCCAGTCGAATTGGGTGTTGAGGCATCCTGGGGACTGCAGGGCTTCCGATTGTTTTGATGACGCCCTATACGAAAGCGTAGCATCTAAGTCAGAACACAGGAGATTTCGGCCGCCCCATCCAACCATGGTAGAATACCGCCCAAATTCAGCCCGCCTGGCCACCGCACTCCGCCTGGGCCTGGACTCCATCCGAGTGCATAAACTGCGCAGCTTTCTGACCCTGCTCGGCGTGATCATCGGCGTAGCCAGCGTGGTGCTGGTAGGCGCGGCCATCGAGGGTTTGGGCGTTTACGCCCAGGAGAGCACCGCCAAAGCTTTCGGTACCGACAGCTTCCTGATCGCGCAGATCGCCTCGGCCGGACGGCTGACACGCAAGGAATTCTCCGAGAAGCTCAAGCGCAACAAGCGCATCCGCGCCGTCGACGCCGACTACCTGCGAATCACCACCGGCGAACAGGTTCTCTACAGCCCGTACCGGCAGCGGACCGGAGACGTCAAATCCGGCGAGACTCTGTTTGAAGCCGCATCCATTCTTGGCGTGTCGAGTTCGTTGCCCGAGATCCGCGACATCACGCTGACCGATGGGCGTTTTTTCACCGCGTACGAGAAGCGCACGCGCCAGGCGGTGCCGGTCTGGGCCGTCGTCACCGGCTTTGTCGTCTCGGTGGCGATAGGCGTTTTTTTCGGCGTCTGGCCGGCCGTCAAAGCTTCGCGCCTGGACCCGGTGGATGCGCTCCGATACGAATGAGTCAGGGCCGGCGGCGCTGGCCGCCCGCGCCAAGACCGGGTCGAGTGACGGGGATTGCGCCCCGCCACCCTCCCACACCACCGGACATGCGGTTTTTCTGCCACCTTCAGGATGCGCCCTCGTAACCCGAGCCGGCGCTGCCTACGCTCTCTCCCTTCCGGTAGGTGCCACCGCAGCCAAAAGCATTTCCGGATATGCCTGCGAATCCATCCCTTTCTTTCAGCTTTCGCCTTGTCTCCCGGCCTGTCTTCTTCGGCTACTTGCCGGGCGTCTTGGGAAATTCCGGCGCGTACAGCATCTTCTCAAGGGCGCGGTCGAGGTCGGTTGTGTTGGTCGCCAAGGCGGCGGCAATCTTCAGCGGGATCTCGGTCTCGTCGTAGGCTCCGGTGAACAGCAGAGCGCCGGGGCCTTGGGCCATGACTGGCATGCTGCTGCTGGTGTGACTGCCGGTGCGGAACCCGTAGGCCAGCCGCACGGTCCCTTTGCCCCCGGTAGCAACGTTTTCCGGATAGCCGTCGCCATCGGCGTCAATGTAGTCGGGGGTGCCGAAGTAGCCATACACATCGATATGGTCCACCGACGGCGGACCGGTCTTACCACCGGCCGAGCCGTACGGGATGGCGGCGCGCGTGTTGTGATTGACGTCTTTGTAGATGGTTGTGCTCAGCGCTCCGCGCGGCGAGGTCATGGAGGTTGCGAAGCCGGTGCGGTCGAAGTAGTCGGCATCGGAGATGGGCGCGGCGCCGATGATGACCATCGGATGGCCGTGATCCGCGGTGACCACCATGAGGGTATCCTGCTGTTTGCGCGCGGCGGCCCAGCTTCGGGCAACACCGACGGCCTTGTCGAGTTCAATCACGTCCCAGGTGGCGCCGGCGGGGTGATTGGAGTGCGACTGCTTGTCGATGGAAGCCCCCTCCACCATCAGGAAGAAGGGCTGGTTGCCGTCGGGGCCGGCCAGGACCTCGATGGCCTTCTGGGTCATTACGTCCAGGAACGGCTGGTCGTTCCAGTCATTGAAGTTTGGCAACGATTCGCTGCCCGGGCGTCTCAGCTTCAGCTTGTCGTAGGCCACGTTCATGACCGAGGCCGATGCGGGGCGGACGCGGCTGGCGTGGGCGGTAGTCGGGACTTCCTTGAAAATGCCGAGGACTTTGCCGGCCCCCGGGTCCAGGCCCTTCAGTTCGGTTCCGGTGCGGACAACCTGGTAGCCTTGCGCCTTGAATTCGGAAATCATGTCGCGGCCGTCGGCGCGGACGGTGGAATTGAAACTCTCGCCGCCGCCGCCCATGAAGACGTCCGCCGCGGGCATGCCACCCAGCAACGGATTCTTCAGGTACTGCGAGACGATCTCAAACGCCATGTCACGGTCGCCCGTGTGCGAGCCAAACGCGGATGGTGTCGCGTCGGGCAGATTGGACGTGGTGACAATGCCGATGCGGTAGCCGAAGCGGCGCTTGAGGTATTCGGCGATGTTCTCCACGCGTGGATTGTCGAGAGCAAACTGCTTGGTGGCGTCGACGGCCCCGGAGCCGAACCCGCAGTCGGTGCCGTCGGCAAACATGCCGATGGCCCCGTCGAACGTCTTGTTGCCCGTGGCCAGGGCCGTGGCGGTGGGCGCGGAATCGGGAATAAGCTTATCCTGGCCGATGGTCATGCTGGAGCCGCTTACCGGCATCCGGTCCATTTCCAGGAGCCGGTCGAAGAATCCCTCGCGCAGCCCGCGCACGCCCGGAGCCGTCTCGGTGCTGCGGCTGACGATGCGCCCCGCGTCGACCCAGGCTTGCGTCATGCCGTCGCCGATAAAGAGGATGGCGTTCTTCTTCTCGGGTTTCTTGAACGGCTGAACCCAGATGTCGGAGATGGTTTCGAGGCGGCCCTGCGTGGAGTCAACGGTGGCAACGATTCGCACCCAACCGGGGGTCGAGAAGGAGACCAGGTCGGCGCGCCAGGCCGAGTCCTTGGTGGCGTCGCAATCGAGGTCGGCCGCCACCGGACCTCCGAATAGCTTACTGATATCGACGCCGTTGGCAGTGACCACCAGCGTTCCGGCGGTGGCGTTGCGGGCTTCCAGCACCAGATCGACGCGCTGGTCTTCCAGTAACCGCGTGCGCTCGGGAAGCGCGAAGCGAATACCGGCTTGGGCGAAAGCGCAAGCCGTCGAGAGAGTGAGGAGCAGAATAGATCGACACAGTTTCATAACGATGTGTTTACCACGTTTGGGGGGCTGCCGCCAAGAGGGCCCCGCCTCGGCATCAGTGAAGCGAGACCCCGATCACGGTCCAGGCGGGAGACCGACAGGGAAGCTGACCGGTCTGCCGGCGGTTGTGCCCGCCACGACAACCAGGCTGTGGCTTCCTGAGCCGCGACCGGGTGCCGGGTGCCCTTTGGGCGGGGTGGGGAGCGGTCATCATCAGGGAAACAACATGCCGAGAATCCGCGAGCCGAGGCCCGGGGAGGAAGCGCGCGGGCTTCCGACAGCACACCGCTACCTGTACCCGGCCGCTTGCAGCTCGAAGAGCTCGGCGTACCGGCCACCCAGCGCGATGAGTTCGTCGTGCGTGCCCCGCTCGAGAATCTCGCCTCCGTCCAGCACCAGGATGCGGTTGGCCATGCGCACGGTCGAGAACCGGTGCGAGATCAGCACGGTCATCCGCCCCCGCGTCAGCTCGACGAAGCGCTGAAACGCCTCGTGCTCGGCGCGGGCGTCCAGCGTGGCGGTCGGCTCGTCGAGAATCAGCAACTGCGCGTCGCGCATGTAGGCGCGCGCCAGGGCCAGCTTCTGCCACTCTCCGCCGGATAGGTCCAGGCCGCCGTCGAAGCGCCGGCCGAGCATCTGATCGTACCCGCCGGGCAGGCGCCGGATCACGTCGACGGCCAGGCTGTTATGGGCCGCCAGCTCGATGCGCTCCTGGTCCGAGACCGCTTCGATTTTCCCGAATCCGATGTTATCGCGGACCAGCATGTCGTAGCGCATGTAGTCCTGGAAGATCACGCCGATCTCCTGGCGCAGCGTCTCGATATCGAACTCGCGCAGATCGGTCCCGTCCAGCAGAATCGAGCCGCTGGTCGGGTCGTACAGCCGCGCCAGCAACTTCACCAGCGTCGTCTTTCCCGCGCCGTTCTCTCCGATCAGCGCAAGTTTCTCGCGCGGCTCCAGGCGGAAACTGATGTTGCGCACCACCGCGCGCGGCGAGCCCGGGTAGGCAAACGACACATTCCGGAACTCGATGCCCTGCCGGATCGGCCGCGGCGCCGCGACGGCGTTCGGCTTGGACCGGATCGCCGGTTCCATCTCCAGGAATTCGAGCAGGTCCTTCAGGAACAACGCCTGCTCGGCGACCTCGTTGAAGTTGGAAAGAATCTTTTCGATGTACTGCCGCGAACGGGCGAAGGAGCCCGTCAGGAACACGAACGTGCCGATGCTGATGGCTCCCGCCAGGGTCCGCAGAAGCACCACGGCATAGGCTCCGTAGTAGCCGCCGCTGGAGATCAGGTTCAGAGCCGAACCCAGGCTCGCACGCTTGAAAGCCAGCCCCCGGCTTTCGTTGTAGATCTCCTCCGACAGACGCCGGTAGCGCTCGGCCAGGTACGTTCCCAGGCCGAACATCTTGATCTCCTTGGCGCTCTGCGCGCCGGCGCCCAGCAGCCGAAGGTAGTCCAGTTGCCGGCGCTGCGGCGTTCTGCGGTACAGCGCCGAGTAGGCCAGAGTGCTGAAATGCGCTTCGCCCAGAAAAGTCGGGATCACCGCCGCCACCAGCAAAATCATCAGCCAGGGCGAGAACCAGATCAGCCCCGCCGACAGCGAGACCAGGCTCAGGGTGTCCTGGCAGACGCCCAGCAACGACGCCAGCATCCCCAGCCGGCCGGTGGTCTGCCGGCGCGCGCGCTCCAGCCGGTCATGGACCGCCGGGTCTTCAAAGGCGGCCAGGTCCAGCGCCGCGGCGTGCCGCATCAGCCGCACGCTGATCCGGTTGGTGAAGCGGTCGCCCAGCAGGCTGTCGCACAGGGTGTTGGCTCGCCCCAGCACGTCGCTCAGAATCGCCAGGGCGACTTCCAGGGCGACCAGTTTCCAGATGCCGGCCCAGTTTCCCGCCCTGCCGGAAACATGGTTCACCACGGCATCCAGAATCAGCTTGCCGACCCACAGCGTGGCCACCGGCAGCAACGCCCGGGCCACCCGCAACAGCACGCTGGCGATCAATAGTGGGGGGCTGGTCTCCCACACCATGCGGGCCAGCGGCCGGATGTTCCGCAGTGCCGCCGCGCGCGTGCGCCAATCCACCGGCGTGTCGGACGCCTTGTTGGCCCCGGATCGCATCTTGTCCCAGTGTACCGGAGGGGCGCCCCCCTGTCCCACCTACCAAGACGCGGAACTGGTTGATTCTGCATGCCGATGCACTTTTCGGGTATTCACGGGCCGAAATAGAAATTGGCCGGCGTCCGGCCGATAAGAGATGAGAAGGAACTCCGGAGAAGGAATGTCCACGAGGCGAAAAGTACGCCCGGAGACGCAGGGCTGGCTGCGCCGGAACGCTTACCCGCTGCTCGGCGCGGGCGCCTGGAGCGTGATCGTGGCCGCTTCTCTGGGCATGAATCTGAGGCTCGAGCGGCACTCCGTGGCCAACTTGGCCTTGGCCGAGGCCCGGATGGCAGGCCAGGCGCTGACACAGAT
>JAUYBU010000549.1 GCA_030693045.1 Bryobacterales bacterium
GCCGAGCGGGCCTTCCGCTTCTTCCAGGGCGAGTTCGACGCGGAATTCGGCGGCTTCGGCGGCGCGCCCAAATTCCCGCGCACCGTGGTGCATCACTTTCTGCTGCGCTACTGGGCTCGAACCGGCAACGCCGAGGCGGCGCGGATGGTCTTCGCCACGCTCGAGGCCATGGCGCGCGGGGGCATGTGCGACCAGCTTGGAGGCGGCTTTCACCGCTATTCGGTCGACGAGCGCTGGTTCGTCCCCCACTTCGAGAAGATGCTCTACGACCAGGCGCTGCTGGCGGTCTCCTACCTGGAGGCGTACCAGGCCACCGGCGACCAGTTCCACGCCCGAGTGGCGCGCTCCATTTTCGACTACGTGCTCCGCGACATGATCCACCCGGAGGGCGCATTCTATTCCGCCGAAGACGCCGACAGCGCTCCCGACCCCGATCGGCCGGAGGTGAAAAGCGAGGGCGCGTTCTATCTGTGGCGGAAATCGGAGATCGAACGGCTCCTGGGCGAGCAGGCCGCCGCCCCGTTCTGCGATTTGTACGGAGTCCGGGAAGGTGGCAACGTTGAGTTCGATCCGCACGGCGAGTTCGCCGGCCGGAACATCCTGTACGTGGCCGGTTCGCCCGGCCAGGCCGCGGAACTCGGCGACGCCCGCCGGAAGTTGCTCGAGGCCCGCTCCCTGCGCCCCCGCCCGCACCTGGACGACAAGATCCTCACCGCCTGGAACGCCCTTATGATTTCGGCGCTGGCCCGCGGCGCGCAGGTCCTGGGAGAACCGCGCCTGGCCGAAGCGGCGCGCCGGGCGGCCGGTTTTGTGCTCTCGCGCCTGTACGATGCGCCGTCGGGCACGCTGCTGCGGCGCTTTCGCGACGGGGATGCGGCGATTGGCGGTTTTCTGGACGACTACGCCTTCCTGGCCCAGGCCCTGCTCGATCTGTACCCGACGGACTTCCATCCGCGGTGGCTCGAACACGCGCTGGCGCTCACCGAAAAGGCCCGGGAGTTGTTTGAAGACCCATCCAATGGCGGATTCTTCAGCGCCATCGCGGCCTCGGACCTGGTTCTGCGAATGAAGGACGACCACGACGGCGCCGAGCCGTCGGCCAACTCGATCATGGTATCGAACCTGCTGCGGCTGGCCGAAATCACCGGCCGCGACGAACTGCGGCAGTCGGCCGAGCGCGCGCTGGAGGCTTTCGCCGGTCGCTTGAAGGCCGCTCCGGCGGCGCTGCCTCAACTTCTGGCGGCCTGCCTTCGGGCCGGGGCGCACCCGCGGCAGGTGGTGATCGCCGGCGACCGGCAGTCGGCGGACACCGAGGCGCTGGTAGCCGAGGTCCGGCGGCGGTTTCTGCCCGACACTCTTTTGCTGGTGGTGGATGAGAGTTCGCGAGCCACGCTCGCCAGGTGGAATCCTACGGTCGCCCAGATGCATCCAATCGAGGGTAATGCCGCAGCTTACGTGTGCGAGAATTTTGCCTGCCGTGAGCCCGTGACCGAACCCGGCCGGCTGGGTAAGCTGCTATACAGCCGCGCATAATTCAAGGGACATCTAAGCATCGCCAAATGGCCATGTTTACGGTGTTTTCGGATCGCCTGATGTCTCCATGGTAATGCGCGGCTGTATAGATTAAGATAGCGATTTTCCGCAATCCACAGGAGAGAATATGGAAAGACCTGGCGCCACCACTCTGAAAGGCAACCCCATGACCTTGATCGGCCCCGAACTCAAAGCCGGCGACAAGGCCCCGGATTTTGCTCTCGTCGATACCAAGCTACAGCCCGTCAACCTTGCCAAGACCGGAAACAAGGTTCGCATCTTCAGCGTGGTGCCGTCGCTCGACACGCCCGTCTGCGATGCCCAGACCAAGCGCTTCAACGACGAGGCGGCCAAGATGGCCAACGTCGATATCTACACCGTCAGCGTCGATCTTCCGTTCGCTCAAAACCGCTGGTGCGGCGCTTTCGGAATCGACAACGTGAAGATGCTGTCCGACCACAAGGACGTTTCCTTCGGCGCCAACTACGGCACTCTGATCAAGGAACTGCGCATCGAGAGCCGCGCCATTTTCGTCGTCGACACCGGCAACGTAGTCCGCTACGCCGAGTACGTCAAGGAAGTGGCCGACTATCCCAACTACGACGCCGCTTTGACCGCGGCCAAGTCCCTGGCTTGACCTGAGCCGCCCTGGTTCGCTATCTTGCTTCAGGAGGATCACTCGATGGCCTGCTGCAAAGGAAAAGCGACCAAAGCCGCTGCGAAACCCAAGAAACCCGCCTCGAAAGCGAAGAAATAGTAGCCCAGTGCGGCATGGCTGCGAACGGAGAATCTGGGGACACTCCGGGCTAATCTTACGCAACCCATCGCTTGGTTACAGGACACAGGCGTGTCCCCCGGGGTTTACGGCTGCTTGGGAGACTCGCCCCACTTCACAGCCAAAATCTTCGCGGGCGGCGAAGGTTTGAGCATTTGGCAGCCTTCAGCGATGGTTTGCGTAATATTAGCCCGGGGTGTTCCCGGATTTTGTCGTCGCGGGGGGACACGCCTGTGTCCCGTGGCCGAGCGATGGGTTGCGTAAGATCAGCCCGGAGTGTCCCCGGATTCTGTCGCCGCGGGGGGACACGCCTGTGTCCCGTGGCCAAGCGATGGGTTGCGTAAGATTAGCCCGGAGTGTCCCCGGAGGCTGGGTTTCTGACTTCTCTGTTTGCGGCCATGCCGCACTGTGCTGCTAGCGCTTCACCAGAACTTCGCGCAAATGGTCCCGCGTGAGGAAGAACTTCGTCGTGGCGAACCGATGGAAGAGCCTCTCGAGTACCCGGTTGTTGAAGTAGGGCGCCGGCGCGCGCGTGCCGCGCGGCGTCAGGTGCAGCGTCCGTTGGTCGGCGATCCGGTACTGATAAGAGGGCACGGCCGCCGCCTTCTCGTCGGCGTTGAAGAAGGCTAGAACGGCCGCGCCCGGTCGAAGGATCGAATGCAATCGCTCGACCCCCGCCTCCAGCCACGCCGGTGGAAGGAATTGCAGGCAGTCCCACAGTAAAGCTCCGTCGAAGCCGGGCTCGCGGAACGGCAGGCTCTGCTCCAGGAAGCGCGTCCCCATGCGCGGATCGGCGCCGCCGTGCGCCAGCGCTTCGTCGAGCGATTGCAGGAGATCGTCGGAATAAATGGTGTGGCCCAGGTTGGTGATAAACGACACGTTGGCCTGGCTGAGGCCGGCCAGATCGATAATCGCAAGGCCGCGCCGTTCCCGCATCGTGCCGAAAAACTGCTCCAGCCCAGGGCTTTGCCGCGTGACGGGTTGAACCTTGGGCCGACTCTCCACCCGCACAGGTTGCGGCCCCCCGGCCGGTCGCTGCCGCGGCTGAGCCGGCGTCGCCGAACCGGTCGAGTCGCTGCCGAGCATTTCTCTCAACCGATCCTTGAACAACCTCGCAATCCTTTCGGCTAGCGCTTCCCGGGATCGACGGTCGCCACCGGCGGGGCGGGCGCAGGAGCAGGCGCCGCCGGCGGACGGGGCGCGGGGGCGGCCGGTTTGGGCACCTCGGTTTTCACGATATCTATGTTGCCCTTCATGTAGGCGCCATCCTCGATCACGACGCGCGCCGTGCGGATATCCCCCACCAGCTTGGCGTCTTTGCGGATGTCGATCCGGTCGGTGACGTCGAGGTTGCCGTGTATCGTGCCGTGAACCACGATTTCACGCGCCTTGACGTTAGCCTTCAGTTTTCCGTTGGGTCCGACAGTCAGGCGGTGCTCCTGCAACTCCACCGTGCCTTCGACCTCTCCGTCGACCGTCAAGTCCTCCCGGCTGAGAACCTCTCCTTTGATAACCACCGACTTGCCGATCAGTGCCCCGCCGCGCGGCACCTCGGGGCCAAAAGTACGTGCGGGTATGGTGGACATCGGAATGCCCTCCTTCGTGAGATCCGCCGTTGTCGGCGGTGCGGGCGCCGCCTTCGGCGTGTAGACTTCGTCTTCTTCCTTATGACGCTTCCACATTGACATTGGAAGTGCTCCTTCCAGGCAAATGGGCCGGGCGCATCACTGCGCCGACTCTTCATCCTACTAAGCCCGGCCGGGGAAGGCAAACGGAACGCAAGTATCCGGGAGACCGGCGAACGGAGCCGGCCCCGGCTCGAACGGGTGCGGATCGCCATTCCTCGCCGCGTCTGCTCGCAGGCGCGGATGGACGCGGCGGCCTACGGCGTCTGGCGCGTGCTGGAACAGCGCCGGAAAATCCGCGGCCGTCGCTGGACCTGCGCTCCGCGCCATCCGCGCTTTTTCCAGGCGCGCTTGGAACCGGCCGGCGGCGATCTGGGATAATATTAGCGTGCCGACCAAGCTCAAGGATCTGGAGCAGCGCCTGGAGCGCACCGATCAGCAGCTCCGCCTGTTTCAGAAGATCAGCCGCTTCATGGTTCGCGAGATGAGCCTGCAGGAGGTGTTGCAGGGAATCGTGGCCCTGATCGTCGAGTTCATGAAGTGCGATTCCTGCCTGATCTACCTGATCGACGGCGCCGAGCTGGTCCTGTGCGCCTCCAATACGCCGCACCCGGCCGAGATCGGCAAACTGCGGCTGGGGATGACGGAAGGACTCACCGGCTGGGTGGCCCGCGAGAGGCGGCTGCTGGCCATCTCGCGAGAAGCGTACAACGATTCGCGCTTCAAACGTTTCAGCGATCTGCCGGAAGACACCTTCGAAGCCTTCCTTTCGGCGCCGGTGATTGCGCGCAACCGGGTGGTTGGCGTGATCAACGTGCAGCATCGCGCGCCGCACCCGCACGCGGGCGGCGAGATGGAACTGTTGACCACGGTTGGCGAGCAGGTGGGATGCCTGCTGGTGCTGGCCCGCATGGAGCCCACCGCGATCGAGGCCGCCAACCACGTGGAACTCGTGCTGGCCTCGTCGCCGGGCGCGCGAAAGCTGGTTGCGACTCCGCAATGAAAACCCTCTGGCTGCTGGCGCTCTGCGCGATTGCCGGCGCGGCCGAACCGCGCTGGCAGTTGCAGTTCTTCCACGATCGGGACGACTCTTCCTTCACTCTGAACGACCTGAAATTTCCTTCGGCCGCGCGCGGCGTCGCCTGCGGATTCCGGTCCGAGAATGAACGCACGCGGCCTTCGGTTCTGGTGACCGCGGACGGCGGCCGGAACTGGTCTTTCGTCGCCACCCGGGAGGTCGGCCTCTCCCTGTTCTTCCTGAACGAGAGCCTGGGCTGGATGGTGACCACGGGCGGCGTGTGGCAGACCGAGGAAGCCGGCCGGAGCTGGCGGAAACTCGCCAGTCTCAAGGGCGCGTTGCGGGTGTCTTTCATCGACGACCAGCGCGGGTTCGCGGTGGGAACGCCCAAGGCGGTTTGGTCCACATCCGACGGAGGGCGCCAGTGGAAGCGGGTCGAGATCGCCGGTGAACCGAAGACCGACCCGGCCTACACCGCTTATACCTGGATCGCCTTCGCCAACGCCCGGGAAGGAATGATTCTGGGAGCCAACGCGCCGCCGCGCGCCATCCCCAGCCACCTGCCGGACTGGATGGAGCCCGACCGCGCCCAAAGCCGCCGTCAATGGCCGGCCTTGAGCCTGGTGCTGGAAACCCGCGACGGCGGGGCGACCTGGAAACCTTCGGCGACCTCGATGTTCGGTCAGCTCACACGGATCCGCCTGACCGCCGACCGGCGGGGCCTGGCGCTGATCGAGTTCCGGGATTCCTTCGAATGGCCCTCGGAAATACATCGCCTCGACACCCGCTCGGGCAAGTCCGAGCGTACGTTCCGCCGAAAAGACCGCGCCGTCACCGATGTGATGCTCATGGACCGCGGCCCGGGCTACCTGGCGGCGATCGAGCCTCAGGGCGCGCTGCCAAGCGTGCCCATCCCTGGCAAGCTGAAGATCCTCCACTCGCCGGACCTGTCGGACTGGACCGAGATGCAGGTCGATTACCGCGCCCAAGGCCGCCGCGCCGTCTTCGCGGCCGCCGGTCCGGACGACATTTGGGTTGCCACCGATCTGGGCATGATTCTGAAGCTTGTGCGCGAATAGGGTACGAACAATTCCACTTCGAATTGGTTTATCCACACGAATTCCACCGGGGTGTCCCTGTAACACATTGAGCAGAATGCAGATAAAATCTGAGGAAAGCGCACTTCCAAGCACAGATTTCAATTGACTGAAAACGCGCTTGGGTGCATTATGGAGATGGTTCCAAGAGGTTCACGGAACGGTGAGCCGGGCGGGACGTAGCGGACCTGGAACGATGATCTGCTGGTGGCCGTAATTAATGACGACGCTGGCGGGGAGTGAAGGGAGATCGGGCGGACTGTCACGGTAAGCTTCCGATCACGGAATCGCCTCGAGGCTATGATCCGGGGGGGCCAGAAACCCTGCCGGGGAGCCGAGAGATGAGGACGTGGTTGGGCTGCGGAGCGAGAATCAGGCAACGGGTAGCCGGTGTTGATCCTCCCCGCGCGGTGTAAACGGCGCGAGGAGAGGAATCGGAGACCGAACGGGTCTGAGGGCAGCTTGGCAGGGAGGTCGAAGGGCTCTACCGGGAGCGGTGACCTCGTCGGGGCGGTTCGGAAACGGGCCGACGCGGCGGGCGAGCAAAAGGTGAGTTCGAGACGCCGGCTTCTACCACTACTGCTGGCTGACGTTCTTCGGAGCGGTGATCCTTAGACGCCTAACGGCGCTTAGGGGGAGCGAAGGAGAGACCGTCTGGCGGTTCTGGATGCCAAGTTCTGACCGTGCATGCCGGTCGGAGAACACGCTGTCACCGGGGTCACTTGGAACCATTTTCATTTTCCAGACCTTCCGGGCCGTCCGTCAGGCGTGACCGCTCCCTGACGGTCGCGGTTCGAAATACGATTCCGAGCCAAGACTGGGTGCCCTCCGGGCAGGGGAGCCGTTACCTTCACGGGCTGAGTTGGTCCGAGCCCTCCGCGTCCTCGACATCCCCCTGCAGATCCGCGGCCGGGTTGTTCTTGCGGTAACGGTTAAAGCTGAACCGTTCCTTCAGGCGCCGGAAACTCACGAAATTGTGGCGGCAGACCTCGCAGCGGAATTTCTTCGCTCCCAAGCTCATGAACAACCGCATGTCCCAGCTAACGATGTAGTGCGATTCCGACCAATTGCTCAGATCCAGCCGGTAACACCGGGGACAACGGGCATACTGCCAGTTGCCGAACTGCCACAAGCTCTGCGTGACGCGCTCCCCGCAATCGCAGCAGCGCACCGGGACGAACCCCACCGCGCTCCAAAAACGCTCCGAGCGATTCCGCGCATGGGAAGCCCTGAGGCGCCGGCTTCCGCAAGATGGACAAGCTTCAAACACCCGCTATCAGTCTATATCAAAATCGCCTTGAAATGTTTCAGATCGATGCCCGCCGCGCGCCGGCGGCGTGCACATAAGCGTCGCAGTACTTGGAGAAGGCGTCCTGCAAAACCAGCCGCGCCGCGTCGTTGCGTCCGACCTTCAAGCCTTCGATCTCGCCGACCGGAAGAAGTTCGCGCGTGGTGGAGGTGATGAACACCTCGTCGGCCTTCTCCAGATCCTCCGGCCGCAGATCCTGCTCGACAACCTGGTAACCCGGCACCCGGATCTCCTCCATCAGCAACTCTCGCGTGATCCCCGGCAGGCAGCCCGAAGTGAGTGGCGGCGTGACGACTCGTTGGCCGAAGGCGGCGAACAGGTTGGCCGAGGTGCACTCGCTGACCTCGCCGCGCTCATTGAGAAGGATCACCTCGTCGAACCCACGGCCTTGAGCCTGCTCGAGCCAGACCAGGTTGAACGACCAGGACAGCATCTTGACGCCGGAGAAGGCGCAGGCAGCGTGCCGGGCCTGCGGCTCGACGCTCAGCCGCACGCGCTTGCCCCAGTCCTTGACCTTGGTCGTGAAGGCGATCACGTCGAAGTCGCGCTCGATCCCCGGTCCCTCCCAGACTCCGCGCCGGTTGCGGACCACGATCAGGCGGAGCGTCGCGTTGGCCGCCTGATTAGCCTCGATCAGCCGGAGCAAGGCGTCGCGAATCGGGCCCGGATCGCCGGGGAACGGAACCTGGAGCAGTTCCGCGTCGCGCCGCATGCGATTCCAATGGCGTTCCCAGGCGAACAGCACGCCGTCGAAGACCCGGAGGGTGCTGAACACTCCCCAGCCCGAGAGCAGGCCGACCTGGCCGGGGGAGAGAAGGATCGAGGTGGAATCCACGACCCGGTCGTTATGCAGGAGAAATCGGTGCATGTAGCTTCATTCTAGCGGATACGCAGGGGCCCCCCGGCGTGTCCCCCCATCCTCTTTACACGTTCGGATCCCATTTCGGGAAAGGGTTGAGGCGGCCGCGGGTTGTGTCCCGCACCAGGTCCGGCACCCGCTTTCGCCGCGCCAGAAGCTGTTCCAAGAGCCGTTCGAGAGCATCCTGGTCGCCATCCATCCAGCCGCGGGGGACCCGCTTCAGCGCGTCGTCCAGAACCTCTTCCGGAAAGTCCATTACCTGAGAAAGCCAAGGTTCGAAATCGTCCCATCCTCGGACGTGTTCGTACACCAGGGGCCGGAAATAGAGCCCTTGCAGGGGGGAGTCGCAGAAATCCCAGTGCGGCCCGTCGAACAGGTAACCGTGGTCCACCATCTGGGCCAGAAAGCCCTTCTCGAGATGCTGGACCGGGGCGCCGGAGGACCACTCCTTGATTCGGGCGCGAAAAAAGATGGATTGGCGCGCGTCCGCGTTCGCGGCCCACTTGTCGAACACCAGCATGCCGAGAAATTCGTTGAAATTCACCACGCGGCTCAACAGGGCGTCGGGAATGAAATCGTAGACCGCCGTGAGGTTCGGATCTCCCGGATAGCGGGAACCGAAATGCCAGCCCGGGGGAACCGGCGCTCGCCTGGTCCCCAGTTGGATGAAAACATCGGGGTTCTCGCCGAGGAACTGCGGCGTGAGTTCGATAACCGCGGTCTCGGGTTGGGAGATGCGCAGGTAGTCGAGCAGCACCGAAGCGATCGTCTCGTTGATCAGAATCCGGCGGTGCTGCGGGTTGTTGACGAACTTGACGACGTAGAAACGTCCGCCATCGGCTTCTATGAGGTGGGCCTGGGCGCCGCCGCGCATTTTGCGGATCAGCCGGCGGGCGATGATGGGCATGATCGGTGGACCGGGAACAGATGGAGTAATCTAGAGGTTTACCACAAATCCGGGGGGTATTGACAGTATGTCGGAAGAGACCCACAGCCAGGCGCCGCCGGCGCGGTCCAAGGACGAAATCGCTTTGGAGTTGATGAAGTTCATAGCCGTCACAACGGGAATTGGCAAAGGAGCGTCATCGACGGGCTTCGGCGGCAAGCCGCGCTCGGCGGAGGAATACACCGAGGCGCTGCTCGATCTGTTCGAGCGTTGCCGCGGCGTGGTCAATAAATAAGGCGCACCGGCCGCCGTGGATGCGGCCGGCGCGTGCAAATCGGAGTTGCCCGAAAGACCGCCTACTTCTTGCCCTTCTTGGCCGCCTTCTTCGGAGCAGCCTTCTTGGCTACCGGCTTCGGAGCAGCCTTCTTGGCTACCGGCTTGGGAGCGGCCTTCTTGGCGGCCACCTTCTTGGGCGCTACTTTCTTCGCGGCCACTTTCTTGGGGGCGGCTTTCTTGGCGGCCACCTTCTTCACCGCCTTTTTCGGAGCGGCCTTCTTGGGAGCCGCTACCGCGGCGGCCTTCTTGGCCGGAGCCATCACAGCGGCCATCTTCGGCTTGGCGGCGACGGCTTTCGCGGGCTTCTTCTTGGGCGGCGCTTCCTCCTTGGGGGCGGCTGCTGCAGCCGGGGCCGGTTCTGGCACGGGGGCGGGCGCAGTCGTTTCAGCTACGGGGGCTACGGTCTCTTCGCTCATTTCATCATCCTCTTCTTCGTCCGGATCGTAGGCGCCGATCTCGGATTCCAGCTCCAGGTGTTCCCCGTCGAACTCGAAGTCGTCAAAGTCGTCTTCATTGACGGGCGAAAAGTCGAGAACATCCAACATTCCTCGCGCCTCCTGTTGTTGGCTCGATCAAGAGATAGAATAACGCGATTCACTTAGAAGGCAAGAGGAAAAACGATGCGCACGCTTTTCGCGCGCGAAACTTCAATTGCGCGCCGCCGCCGGGCGCTTGGAGGAGGACGTTTGCGCGACGCGAACCGTGCCGCCGGTCTTCTTTCCCGATACGGCGGTCTTTCCGGCCGGCTTGCGCGCCGCCGTGGCCGCCAGGCGCTTGGAGTTGGACGCGGATGCGCGAGCCGCCGCCGGGCGGCGCACCGGCGCACCCTTGCGCGCCACAGTCCTGGGTTCCGGCCTGAGGGTGGCCGGAATCACAATCAGGTCGCCCGGCTCCGGCTGATCGGCCAGCCCGCGGTTGGCTCCCAGGATGGAACTCACGGAGGCGCCGAAGCGCCTGGCGATCGCCGGCAGGGCTTCTCCTTCGCCCACCCGGTGCATTCGCCAGGCGTTCCGCTGAGTCTGCGGCACCATCTCCAGCGCCGCGGTTACGTAGCTTGCCATGCCCTTGGGAACATGCAACTGGTAGCCCGCCGGCGCCAGGTTCTTGAGCAAGGAGGGGTTCATTTCCCGAATCAGGGAAACCGGCCGGTCGGCCGCGTCGGCAATCAGCGCGACGTTTGTGGACGCCCGCAGTTCGATGGTGTCGTATTCCAGCGGCGCATCCGGCTCGACGCCCTCCACTCCGTAGTCCTTGGCGTTCTTGATCACAATGATCATGGCCAGAATCGCCGGCACGTAGTTGGAGGTCTCTCGCGGCAGAACATTCCGGCCGCGCAGTTCCCAGAAGTCCGCGTACCCGGTTCGCTGGACCGCGCGCTCGACGCACAACGGTCCGCAATTGTAGGCGGCCATGGCCAGGTACCAGTCTCCAAACTGCTGGTAAAGATCGCGCAGGTGGCGGGCGGCGGCGCGGGTGGCCTTCTCCGGATCCAGCCGGTCGTCGTGATAGGCGGACTGAAAGAGGCCGTACTCGCGGCCGCGGAACTGGACGAACTGCCACATGCCGGTGGCGGCCTTGCGCGAGATCGCGCGGGGCATGAAGCCCGATTCGGCCTGGGCCAGTTGAATCAACTCCTGCGGCACGCCCTCCTCGTCGAGAATGCGCGAAATCAGCGGCCGGTAGCGCCCGGCGCGGCGCAGTCCCGCCATGATCGTGCGCTTGCCGCGCTCGCTGGAAAAGTAGTTGATGTAGCTCAATACCGGGTCCCGGACCTCGAGCGGCAACTGCGAAACCGTCGCCCGAACCTCCTCTTTCACCTTGTTCTTGAGGCGCGGGTCGATCGGAAAGGTCAACTCCAGGATCTCGTCCAGCGGCGACTTCTCGAACGTGAGAAGCCGGTCCGGTTCGCCGCCGCCCAGGGCCTCCATGTCGTAACGGTGTATGGATTCGACCAGATCCTCGAACTTCCTCTCCATGCGCTGGCGTTCGGGAGTCGCCTCGGAGGTGGAGAGCAGAAGATCGATGGCGCGGTCGAATTCCCGCCGCGCCCCGTCGGCGTCCCCTTCCGCCAGCAGCCGCTTTCCGGACTGGAAGCGCTCCTCGGCGCGGCGCAGCCGGTTGTCGAGTTCCGTGAGACGGAGAGGAATATCGGGATTGGACCCGAGGAACTTGGGCGTCTCCCGGTCCAAAAAGCCCGGAGCGATGTCGAGTGGAGGTTCGGTGATCTCTCCGCTCGGGCCGGCCGGCATGATCGCCGGCGGCACGAAAGACATGCGGAACGGCTGTTTCTGGGATACCGCGCACCCGGTCAAAGCGCCGACCATCGACACAACGCTACAACCCAGGACGAACCGTCTCTTCAGGGTCATTCACCCGCCTGGCAGATTTAGTATTACATTCGAATCCTAAACTCTACACCCAGGGAGAAACCCGCGTCAACCGGAAACGTGGGGACAGACGGGTCGTTCCCCGGGGAACGTCCCGTCTGTCCCCACGTTTCCTACCGGGCCGCCTGCTTCAGCATTTCGTTCTCGACCTGCTTGAAGCCTGCCGGCGTCTCGAACTTCGAGGCGTCGGCTGGCCCCGACGAGAAGCCCGACAGCTCGGTGGTGCTTTCCATCAGGATTCCGGCCGGCGGGCCGCCCTGCGCCTGCGCGGGCGGGGCCTGCTGCTGTGGCGGCGGTTGGGGCGGGGGCTCGGGCTGAGACTGCTGCTGCTTGCCGCGCCGCAAACCGCCGAGCCCGCCGCCGATTCCGCCGAGGCGGCCCAAACGTCCGGCGACCGCTCCGCCGGCGGCGTTACCCGCTGCGTTGCCGGCGGCGTTACCCGCCGCTCCGCGCGCCGAAGGCATTTCCTGCTGCGGTTGCGCCTGCCCCTGCCCCTGCCCCTGCTGCGGCTGAGCGGCAGGCGCGCTGAAGTCGGCCATGGCCTGCGCCGACGATCCCATCCGCATGATCTGCAACACCGGCACGCCGTCCAGTTTGGAGGCTTCCTTGGCCAGTTCCGCCATGCCCTTCGCCATCCCCGGCTGCGATTGCCCCATCCCGCCCATCGCCCCACCGGGCGCATAGGCCATCTTCTCGGCCATGCGGCGGTAGAAATCGCGAACTTCGTTGTAGCCCTGAATCTGCGGCGCCAGCCACATGTCGGACACCACGTCCATTGCGCCCGCTTTGCCGGACTCGCGGTCCTTCACCTGCATTTCGAGAATCATGATCACCTCTTTGGTGGTCAAGCCCGAGATGACCTTGGTCTGGCCGGTTTCCTTTACCGACGCCTTGAAGTCCACATCCCCGCGGTCGGCGCCCTCCGGGTCTTTCTTGGATTTCGCCTTCTCCTGAAGCTGCGCCTGCGCCTGCCTCATCTGGGCGAAGGTGATCACCGAGTAGGTCTTGTTCTTGAAGTTGATGTCGGTAATGGTTTCCTTGCCGAGGTCGGTGATGTGGGCCGTGTCGGCGCCCAGCATTACCATGCGATCGCCCTTGACGATCACGGTTTGCTTGATCGGCTCGCGCGCCGTCTTGGAGAATACCCCGGCCACGCGCATCATGCCAGCCATGGCTCCGCCGGTGATTTTAGTCGTCTGCTCGTAGCTGAAATCGGCAACCAGCGGCGCCACCGCCAGCGCCGCCCCGATCGCTATCCTGCCGGCCCTTCCGATCATTCTGTACACCTCCATACATTCCATCCTACGACAACGCTGCTATACAATAGGCGTCTGGGGTTCAAAATGCCCGACACCATCATCCGACCCAGCATCAAACTCGTCAAGCTGACCTATTGGATGGCAATCCTCCTGGCCGCCGTGGTCCTGGCGTACAGTTACGTCGACACCGCTCCGCGCGGCATCGTCTGGTTGCTGCTTCTGCCCGCCCTGGTCTTCGTCGCGGCGGCGGCGTCCCACGTCGCGCGGCTGTTCACCAAGCTCACCGTCACCGGCGACCGGATGCGTTACGAATCCGGCATCCTCAGCAAGTCCACGCGCACGATGGAACTCGCCAAGGTGCAGGACGTGCGTGTCGACCAGTCGCTGGGGCAGCGGATGTTGAACCTTGGCAACCTGTCGATCGAGACCGCCGGCGAGACCAGCCGCATGACCATCGGCAACATCGACCGCCCGAACGAGGTGGCCGAGCGCATTCTCGAGGCGGCCCACCAATTGGCGAAGAGGTAGGCCGAATGAGCGAGCACAAGTTGCAGGGGCGCGTCGCGCTGGTCACCGGCTCCAGCCGCGGCTTGGGCAAGGCTATGGCCCTGGCGCTGGGCGGTGCGGGCGCCAGCCTGGCGCTGGTGGCGCGCGACGAGCAGGCGCTGCAGGCCGTCGCCGCCGAAGCCCGCAAACTCGGCGTCGCGGCCGAGGTGTTTGTCTGCGACGTGGCCGGCGAAGCCTCGGTGATCGAACTCGAGAAGAACGTGATCGCGCGCTTCGGCAGGCTCGACATCCTGATCAACAACGCCGGCATCAACATCCGCAAGGATGTCACCGACTTCTCGCTGGAGGAGTGGAATTCCGTGATCGCCACCAACCTGACCAGCGCATTTCTCATGTGCCGCTCCTTCGTGCCGCACATGAAAGCCCGCCGCTGGGGACGCATCGTGAACCTGTGCTCGACCATGAGCCACGTTTCGCTTCCCATGCGCGCGGCCTATTCGGCCAGCAAGACCGGGCTGCTCGGATTCACGCGGGCGCTGGCGCTGGAGCTGACCGGAGAGGGCGTCACCGTCAACGGCATCAGCCCCGGCCCGTTTCTGACCGAGATGAACGCGGCCCTGCTGGAGACGCCGGAAGTGACCAAGGCCTTTCTTGCGAAGGTGCCGCTGGGCCGCTGGGGCAAGCTCGAGGAAATCGGGGCGCTGGCGCTGTTTCTGTGTTCGGAAGAGGCCGGCTACATCACCGGCACCGACATCCTGATCGACGGCGGCTGGTGCGCACAATGAGGGCATTCCTTGCGCTCGCCGTGTGCGGCCTGATTCTGGCGGCCGGCTGCGAGAAGCGCAGGAAGAAGGTGATCGCGGTCATCCCCAAAGGCACCTCGCACCCGTTCTGGCTGTCGGTGGAGGCCGGCGCGCGCGCCGCGGGCGCGGAACTCGGCGTCGAAGTGCTGTGGAACGGCCCGGCCACCGAACTCGATTACAGCCGGCAGATCCAGATCGTCGACGCCATGATCGCCCGCAGAGTCGACGGGATCGCCGTGGCGGCGGCCGAGCGAACAGCGCTGGTGCAGCCCATCGACCGCGCCGTGGCCGCCGGCATTCCCGTGACCATCTTCGATTCCGGCCTGGATTCGGAGAACTACATGACCTTCGTCGCCACCGATAATTACGAGGCCGGACGCATGGCCGGGCGCAAACTGGCCGAGCTTGTGGGCGGCCAGGGCAAGCTGGCCATGGTGCTGCACTCGACCGGCAGCTTCTCGACCATGGAGCGCGAACGGGGCTTCGAAGACGCGATCGCCGGGGAGTTCCCGAAGATCCGGATCGTGGCGCGTCAATACGGCATGTCGGACCGCGCCCGCTCCCGCGCGGTGGCCGAGAATTTCCTGGCCGTGCACCCCGATCTGGACGGCATCTTCTGCTCCACCGAACCCAGTTCCACGGGCGCGTCGCTGGCGCTGAAGGCGCGGGGACTGGCCGGCAAGGTCCGCTTCGTGGCCTTCGATTCCGCCGACGGAATGATCGACGACCTGCGCCAGGGCGTGATCCACGCCATGGTCGTGCAGGACCCGTTTCGCATCGGCTACGAAGCCGTGCGGACCATCGCCGGCAAACTGAACGGCCAGACGCCGCCCAAGCGGATAGACCTGCACGCGCGACTGATCACGCGCCAGGACCTGGACCAGCCCGAGGTTCGGAAATTGCTATTCCCCGATCTTCAGAAAGCTAACCGATAATGCTCGAAAAAGTCCTTCTTCGCGACGGCGTTCTGCGCGACTTCGCCGAACGCATCCTGCAAGGCGCGGGCCTTGCCCCCGAGGCGGCGGCGGTCACCGCCGATTGCCTGGTTTACGCCAACCTGCGCGGCGTGGATTCGCACGGCGTGCAACTGCTTACTTTCTATGTCGACCAGTTGCTGGCCGGCAACATTCAGACCCGGGGCCGCGGAAATGTGCTCTCGGAAAGCGGCTGCTGCCTGCTCTACGACGGCGAGAATTCGGTGGGGCAAGTGGTGTCGGAGGCGTGCACGGACCACGCCGTGCGCCTGGCCCAGATGCACGGCATGGGCCTGGTTTCGGCGCGGCGGTCGAACCATTTCGGCGCCGCCGCCTATTGGGCCGAACGCATCTCGGCGCGCGGCATGATCGGCATCGTGATGTGCAACGCCTCGCCCAGCGTGCCGCCGTGGCAGGGCAAGGACGGGCGCGTGGGCACCAACCCCATCTGCATG
>JAUYBU010000016.1 GCA_030693045.1 Bryobacterales bacterium
TGGCGCCCCGTTTCCTGGCGTCGGCCTTCGCCGCGGGGCCCGCGCTGCTGATCCTGTTGTGCATGATCGTGTGCCGGCTGATGAAGTCCGCTCCGGCGACCGAGGCCATCCGAGCGCTGTCGCTGATCGTGACTTACGCCATGGCGATCAACGTTTTCTTCATCCTGATGGAGGTCTTCACGGCTTTCTACAGCCAGATCCCCGGTCACATGGAGCCCTTTATATACATGTTTGCCGGGCTGGAGGGCCGGTCGGCGCTGGTCCCATGGATGTGGACCTCGGGGCTTCTGGCGGTGGCATCGCTGGCGTTGCTTCTTGTGCCGGCCATGCGAAAGAACCCGAAGGTTCTGGCAATGACCTGCGTGATGGTGTTTGTGTCGTTGTGGATCGACAAAGGCATCGGCCTGATCGTAGGGGGCTTCGTCCCGACACCTCTCGGCGATGTCACCGAGTATTCCCCCACCTGGCCGGAAATCTCGATTACACTCGCGATCTGGGCCGTCGGGTGCCTCATGATCACGGTGCTCTACAAAATCGCACTTTCGGTGAGGAGCGATCTGGCTGCGCCCGAGTCGCGGCCCTAGGTCTGGCTAACTGATATGGCTACCACCCTTCCGCCCGTGTTAGAAACCAAACGGCCGCGAGTGACTGAAGACTGGCTGGCCGTCTACACCGGTTTGTTCATTTTCGCAATGGCCGCGGCGATCTTCTTCGGCGCCGACATGCTGGGCTGGGCTGTCACGACGTCGGTTTGGACCAATGTCGCAATCTCATTGGCCCCGACGTCGAAAGCCTACGCCGCCATCCCGGGCATAGCGGCTTTGTTCGCCACCTACGTGTTCCTACTGGTGATCATGGGAGTGGGCGCGTCCGCGCTGGGCGCCGACGTCCGCCGGTTCGCCAAAGGTTTCACCGCCGTTTTCTTTGTCAGTTACTTGTGCTGGATAGCCGGAAGTTGGGCCCGCATCGCCGCCACCCCCGACAAGCTCAAGAACTTTGGCATTGGCTGGTCCTTGAATCTCACTTCGGAAGCCGGATTCATCATCGCCCTGGCCGCCGGGTTAATCGTGGGTAACTTCATGCCGCGGTTCGCCGGTTTCATGAAGGAGGCCATCCGGCCGGAACTGTATGTCAAGACCGCGATTGTAATCCTGGGCGGGTTCCTCGGAGTCACGGCGGCCGAGCAACTCGGACTGGCGACGTCGGTCATGTTCCGGGGCCTGTGCGCCATCGTCGAGGCTTACCTTATCTATTGGGCCCTGGTCTATTACATCGCCAGGAAGTACTTCAAGTTCAGCCGCGAGTGGTCGGTGCCGTTGGCCTCGGGCATCTCCATTTGCGGCGTGTCCGCAGCCATCGCCACTGGTGCAGCCATCAGAGCCAGGCCCGTGGTCCCCATCATGGTGTCTTCCCTGGTGGTGATCTTCGCGGTGGTCGAGTTACTGTTCCTGCCGTTCATGGCGCAGGCCTTCCTGTATCAGGAACCGATGGTGGCGGGGGCGTGGATGGGCCTGGCGGTCAAGACCGACGGTGCGGCGGTGGCCAGCGGAGCGATCACCGAATCGCTGATTCTGGCCAAGGCTCTGGCGGTCCAGGGTATCCACTATAAGCCCGGCTGGATCATGGCGGTGACCACGACGGTGAAGGTGTTCATCGACGTCTTCATCTGCATTTGGGCGTGCCTGCTGGCCTGGATCTGGTCCGCCAAGATCGAGCCGCGCCCGGGCGAGAAAGTGCAGAAGGGCCAGATATGGCAGCGATTCCCGAAATTCATTCTAGGTTACCTGCTCACTTTCGCGGTCATTCTCTTCATCGGCATCAGTCTCCCGCACCTGGTAGGCAAGGCCAAGACCGCGATGGGACAGGCCAACGTCTTTCGCGGAATTTTCTTTGTGATGACCTTCTTCACGATTGGCGTGGTCTCGAACTTCCGCAAGCTGTGGGAGGAAGGAATCGGCCGGCTGGCTTTGGTGTACGTGTTATGCTTGTTCGGCTTCATCATCTGGATCGGGCTGGCTATCTCCTGGCTCTTCTTCCACGGTGTGAAGCCGCCGGTTTTGTAAGTGGCGTCCGCTCCCTGACGGTCGCGGCTCAGAAACGCTCTTCCGAGCCGCGACCGTCAGGGAGCGGTCTGGCACGAAAGGTGAACTATGGAAGAACCGAAATTCGCCGAAGAAATCAAGAAGATGGAGTACGAGCCGCTGCTCCCGGTGGAGAAGCGCTTGATCGCCTGGAGCATCGGGCTGGGTCTGGGGCTGATCGTGCTGCTGGTTTGGGTCAGCCACGCATTCTTTGACGTCTAGCGGAGAGCGGAGCCGCGATGCACTTCCCTGTCTCGGGCGTCGAGTGCTCTCCGTTTCTTCCCCCACTGGTGTCGTTTGTGATCGCGGTTCTGGTGACTCCCGCCGGGCTCTCCGGCGCTTTTCTCCTTTTGCCTTTCCAGATGAGCGTGCTGGGGTTCGTGAGCCCGGCAGTCAGTCCGACCAACCTGATCTACAACGTTGTTGCGATCCCGGGCGGGGTCTATCGGTATCTCCACGAAAAGCGCATGGTCTGGCCGCTGGCCTGGGTGACCATGGCGGGCACGCTGCCGGGAGTCTTCCTGGGCGCGATCATACGGATCCGCTATCTGCCGGGTGCGCGCGAGTGCAAGTTCTTTGTCGGATGCGTGCTCTTGTACCTGGGTGTCCGGCTGCTATGTCAGTGGACCGGGCGCGGCGACCCGAAGGCACTCACTCCCCTGCCCTTGAATGCGGTGGTGAAAACCACCTTTGTCTCCTGGAAACGCATCGAGTACACGTTTTGGGACGGGACGTTTTCGTTCCGCCCATCGATTCTCCTGGCTCTCTCGCTGTTAGTTGGCCTGATCGGCGGCATCTATGGCGTCGGCGGAGGCGCGATCATCGCGCCCTTTGTGGTTGTGGCGCTGGGCCTGCCGGTGCACACTATCGCCGGCGCCACCCTGTTAGGGACTTTCGTCACGTCCATCGCCGGAGTGCTCTCCTTCGAATTCCTGGGGCGCACCTCTCTCGGCGCCGTATGGACCGTACGCCCGGATTGGGCCCTGGGCGCGCTGTTCGGTATCGGCGGTCTGTTCGGCACCTACGCCGGCGCGCGCATTCAGCGCTACCTTCCGGAGCGCTGGATACGCCTCTTTCTCGGAATCCTCGTCACCGGCGTCGGCGTCGGCTACATCGCCCAGTTCTTCATCCGATGACCGCTATCGCCGCGCCTACGGAGCCGCAACGAT
Organism: Bryobacterales bacterium; assembly: GCA_030693045.1. Taxonomy (GTDB): domain Bacteria; phylum Acidobacteriota; class Terriglobia; order Bryobacterales; family Bryobacteraceae; genus JACQZT01. Next base: position 3,251 of record JAUYBU010000016.1, read on the forward strand.
CTCGAATGCTATGGCCGGCAACATGCCCATAGGCTGACGGCGATTGGCCGGCTGCTTCTTAGCGTCTCCAGCGGCGGCGGTTCTTTCCAGGAAAGCCTCGACGATCAGGTTCCCTTTCAGGCCCGGTTTGACTTTTCCGGCATCGGCGCGCAGCAGAAAGGACACGCCGTCCCGGACCAGCGACAGGTTCTGGATGGCGATGCCCTCCGGCGGATCGCTCAACGTCAACTGAATCTGGCCCGCAAGCCGCCCGATGGGCAGGAACAGTTTCACCGGCGCGGTTCCACCGGCGGGGAGTTTCACCGGATCGTCCGGGGGGATTTTCCATGGGATGCGGGATCGCGCGGGTCCGCTTACCCGGACCAGTAACTCCCTGGCGGGGACCAGATGGCGGTAGGCGAAAGCCTGCATCATGTCTTCGGCGGGGACGCCCGTCCGGCGCACCTCCCGTCCCTGGATCGTCGCGCGGCCTTCCATGGTAAGAACGCGGGGTTCGTCGAACCCGTTCGGCGGAGCCGTCAGTGTAAGCCGCAGCTTGTCCTGATTGGCTGGGATCCATCCGCCGCTCAGCGCGAATCCCGCCGGCGCGTCTTTCAATCCGAGCCTGATGTCGCCGGCAAAACCGTCCTTACGCAAGGCGTACACGGTGATCGGCACGGTCGCACCGGGGCGGAGGTTGATGCCGGAGGGCGTCACGCGCAATTCGAAATCGGGCTGTGGCCGGCGGATGCGCAGGCGGTAGGCATACTCCCCCCCGCCTTTGCGTTGCGTGTCGCCCAAAGAAAGATAGTAAGTTCCGTTCTTGGGCAGTTTGACGCCGATGCGGGAATCCGCGTGGTGCGTGAGTAACCCCGCGCCCTTGTCCTCGTGGTCGTCATTGGCCGCCAGTTGCTTGCCCGTTGCGTCGGTCAACCTGAGCAGGGAATCGAGCGGCGAATCCAGCCGGCGCGCAAACACTTCCGCGACGATTTCCTCTCCGGCACGGCCCTGGAAACGGAACACGTCCTGGTCCCCCGGCCGGTCGATGCGCCCGTTCACGATAAGTGGAAGCTTCACCCGTTGCGCACCCTTGACCTGGTTGTTGGGCTCCTTCTCCGTGGATTCCGGAAGCTTGTCCACCGCAAACGGCACGCGGTTGGAAACCCATTCTCCCTGGCGCACGGAAACCGGATAAGTGCCTTCCGCTTTGCCCCGATTGTCCTGGGTGATTCTGGTCACGGGCAGGTTCCAGCCCTTCACCTGGACGGCGGTCCGGGCGCCGGCCTTGCCTCCCAGCGGGAAGATGCCGGTAACAAACGGCAGTTCCCCCAGGGTGATGCGATAGACAAAATCCTCGCGGCCGCGGTAGATGGAATCCTTGATCTCGAGCACGTACTCGCCGTCGCCGGGGATCTGGTAGTGGAGCACCGGATCGGGATGGAAACGGTAGTCGCCGGCATAATCCACCTCCTTCCCCTTCGCATCGTAAAGCGCCAGCGTGGCCTGAAACCAGCCGGGGACGGCGTCGGAAATGTACGGGATCAATTCCCGCGCGCGGCAGGCGACAACCAGGTGCTGGCCTTTCAGAGCCTGGAACCGACACCGGTCCACGCCGCCCGGGCCCACCTGGCCGTTCACCGTGGCGGGCAACTTGATCTCCATCGGAGCCTCGGGCTTGCCGCTGTTAGGTTGATTGCGAAACCTTGCCCCAATGTTGGTTCCCGGCTCGGCACTGACTTTCGCGGCCGGCTTGGAGAACTCGGGCAATTGGCCGACGCAAAAAACGAGTGGATTCGTCAGCCCCAGGGCCGGCGCTAGCCGCAACTCACGCTCGCCGGGAGCCGCGCCGGGAGCCACCGTCACCTGCAGCGTGACGGTTTCGGCAATCGCGGGACTGGCCGGCCTTCGGATGAAGGTGGCTATTTGTTGCCGGATTTCGGCGATCGTTTTCCGGTCTTCGGCGATGGCATCCTTCTTTGCCGTCAGTTCCATCAACTGCTCTCTCAACCTGTTGAACTCTCCCTGCGTGAGCAGTTTGACGTGCTTGATCACACTGGCCTGGACGCCGGCGCCGGAGACATACGCCTGCTTGACGCCGTCCAGGAACTGCCCGCCGACGGTGACCTCGAAGCTAGCGCCCTGCCGGCCTCCGGCGGGATAAACGTAACCGATGTGCGGCGTGAACTGCTGCGCCTGGAGGGCCGGCGCGATCGCCAGCACAGCCGCCAGGCCCAGCCTCCGATACCATTGCGATGGACTCATAGAGGGCTCCGGCGACTACATGATTTCCTTCAGGCGTCCGCCCACGGTCACGCCATCGGCGGCAGTGGGCGTCACGCGAGCCGCCTGTCCCATGGGATGAGGCAGCTTCCCGCCCGGATCGATGCTCAGCAGCTCATACATGCTGGCGATGAGGTCCACCGGGTACACGGGCCGGTCCTTCACCTCTTCGCCTTTCGCGTCCGAGGCTCCGACCACTTGGCCGCCCTTGAACCCGCCACCGGCGACCACGGCCGAGAAGACCTTGCCGAAATGGTTGCGCCCGCCGTTCCAGGGAGCCTCCCAAAGCACCCTGGGCGTTCTGCCAAACTCGCCGCCCCACCACACGATGGTGCTTTCCAGCAAGCCGCGCTCGGACAAATCCTGCAACAGCGTCGCCATGCCTTTGTCCAATTCCGGCAGTTTGCGGCGCATGATCTGAAAGTGCTGTTTGTGCGTGTCCCAGCCTTTGTAGTTGATGGTGACGTAAGGGACTCCGCGCTCGACCAGCCGTCGCGCCACCAGGCAGGACTGCCCGAACGTGTTGCGGCCGTAACGCTCCTTCAACTCGTCTTTCTCGTGCGAGAGATCGAACACCTTGCCCGCGTCGCCCAGAATCAGGTCGTAGGCCTGGCTCTCGGCCTGCTCGGAAGCGGCCAACTGCGCATCGCCTTTCATGGCGTGCTCGAGTGAGTTCAGTTTGCGGAGATACTCGCGCCGGTTTTGCTGCCGCTGGTCGGAGATGCCGGGGGCGACGACGCCTTCCACGGCGAACCGGGTCTGCCCCGGGTCGCCGCCCGTGGCAAACGGTTTGTAGCGCGAGCCGAGAAACCCCGCTTCGGAAAATCGCCCTTGCGGCTCGGTCAGCACGATGTAGGGCGGAATGAGTCCCTTGTATCCCGCGGCGTAGCCTTTCAACAGCGAGACCACCGCGCCGACGCTGGGATAGACGTCGCGCCCGCCGGACATCCGCCCGGTCTGCACCATGTAGGACGCCGTTTCATGAGCGTTCACGCCGTGGGTCATGCCGCGAATGATCGAGTACTTATCGGCCTGCTTGGCCAGGAGCGGAAGTAGTTCGCCGATCCGGATCCCGCTCACGTTAGTAGGGATCGTATTACTCAGCGAACCACAGTAATCATTGCCCGCTTCCGGCTTCGGATCAAAAGTGTCCAGGTGCGCCGGGCCGCCCCACATCCAGATCTGGATGACTGACTTCGCTTTGGCCGGCTGGGCAGCGGCCAGGGCCGGAAGCGCCAACCCGGCCGCGCCGAAAAGCCCGCCTCGCACCGCCTCGCGTCTCGATAAACCTCTTTCCATGCTCATGTTCTTCACTCACTCTTCAATGCCGGTACAGAAATTCCGCGCTGTTGATCAGAGCCCAGGCAAGATCCACCATGGCATCCCGTCCTTTCACGCCGCCGGATTGAGAATACGCCGCCACGATCTTCTGCTCTTCCTGGGTCGGGAACCGTGAAAGAATCATCAGGTACATTCCGGTCACTAGCCCTTGCGGATTCTTCGCGCTCCGTAAGAGGAACTGAAACTTCGGGCTCGTCTCTATCTTCCGCTGCACATGCGTCGAGTTCAGCAGGTGCAGCCGCTGGGCCGGGGAAGGGTTATTGTTGCGCTCCGATTCCAAACCGGTGTCGCGCGACGGACGCCCGAACAATTCGAGAAAGGGACTGGTGATGCTGCCGTCCGGCAAGCCGATGGAACGCCGGCCTTCGGGAATGAAGGTGAACGGTTCCGGGATGGCGCTGGAGTAGCTCTCCGTCGTCCCGGTGATCTGGCACATGGCATCCACCAGCACCTCCGCGTCCAGCCGGCGCAGCGGATAGTACGCGAAATTCGCTCCGCCCTCCGGATGATCCGTCCGGGGACGGGAAGAAAGCTGGTACGTCTTCGAATTCAGAATCAAGCGGTAGATGTGCTTCAGATCGTATCGGGCCGCGATCAACTCCCGCTCCAGAAAGGCGAGCAACTCGGGGTTTCGCGGCGGATTGTCGGGCCGGATGTCGTCCGGCTCGTGAATGATGCCGCGCCCCGCCAGCCAATACCAGACGCGATTGACGATACTGCGGGCGAACCAAGGGTTGTTCGGGGCAATCAGCCAATCGGCGAAAACTTCACGCGGATCCCGGTCCGGGGCCAGCCGGGCGCGGGTGCCATCCGGAAAGATCGCCGCCACCGGGGACGCCGCAGTCTTGGCGGGATCGAAGAAAACGATCTCCTCTTTCCATTCCCCGGTCTCCTTGTAGCCGATTTGGGAGAAAAAGGCCGCCATGTCCTGTAGCCGGTCTTTGGGCCACTTCTCGGCGCGCGCTCCCATGAACGTCAGGGCCACGGTTTGCGCGATGGCCTGGGGTTGCTTGCTCTGCATGGCACGGTAGAAGTTGACCGGCGCCGCGTGGAAATTGCTGCCACTCTCGGTGAGCATCTCGCGGACGAACCGGTCATAGGGCTTGTTGTCCCGGAGGGAAGTCCGGATCCAGCGGTGATATACCTGGGCCGCGTTGGGCCACAGGTTGATGGGGAACTCGGCTTTAACCCGGAGCAGATCGCTCCACTTCATGGCCCAATAGTCGGCAAACTCCTCGCGCTCCAGCAGAAGGTCGATCAAGGCGCTGCGCTTGTTCGGATCGCGGTCCGTCAGGAAACGCGACGCCTCCTGGGCCGTGGGCAAGGTGCCGATGATGTCGAGATAAGCGCGCCGGAGAAAGACCCCGTCCGAGCACAGGTTCGAGGGCTGAATGCCCATCTGCTTCAGCTTGGCGAAAACCAACTCGTCGATCTTGCCCTGGGGCGCCAGCCCGGCCTGGCTTTCAAAAACAGGTGTGAAGGTTCCCTGGGCGCCTGCACCGGCCAGGGCCGCCGCCACGACCAGCGCGAGAATCAAGGACCTAACCATGTCTGTAGCCGAACCCGCTCACGGATCGGGCAAATACAACCTGCCTAAGGACTTAACCCGGGAAGTGGCCGGGAGTTTCGCCCGCCATCCAGTTCACCGCCCATCCTGCGGCGTCAAGCCCCCTTCTTGCGCGCCTTCTTCCTCTCCCGGTACTGCTGCAGCCGCCATCCCTCCAGCGCGCGCTTGTTGAGCGCGGCGACCAGATCGCGGTGCTCGGGCCGCTTCACCAGGTTGACGTTCTCCTCGGGGTTGTTGCGCAGGTCGAAGAGCTGCTCGCTGTCTTCGTGATAGTAGCAGTACTTCCACTGGCCGGAGCGGATCATGCGGGAGGCGTAGCCACCGCGGAAGCTCTCCGCAAGGGCGTACCTTTTGCCGCCGTCCTCGGCGCCTTTGATGAGCGGGAGCAGGCTGCGGCCCTCCAGCCCGCCCGGCAGCGGCACGCCGGTCAGCTCGCACAGCGTGGGGAAGATGTCCATGTTCATGACCGGCGCGTGGATCTGTTTGCCCCGCGGGATCTCTCTGGGGAACGACCAGACCATGGGGATGCGCGCGGAGGCCTCATAGAAGGAGTTCTTGTACCACAGGCCGTGCTCGCCGGCCATCTCGCCGTGATCGGAGGTGTAGAGGATGATGGTCTTTTCGCGCAGGCCGAGGTCGTCGAGTTTCTTGAGAATCTCCCCGACCAGCGAGTCCATGTAAGTAACCATGCCGAAGTAGACCTCGCGCGCCTTGACGATCTGGGCCTGGTTCAGCTTGGCGAAGCCGTAGGTTTCGCGCTCTTTCTTGGAGACCAGCGGCAGTTCCTCGATCATCCGCGGAGTGACGCGAGGCGCGTCGAGGCGGCCATTGTAAAGCTTGTAGAACTCCTCCTGCACGGCGAAGGGAAAGTGGGGCTTGCGGAAAGAGACGCCGGCGAAGAAGCGCTTGCCGCGGTTTTCCTCGAGGAAACGCAAGGCGTGGTTCTTGGCGATGGTGTCGGGCTCCTGCGAGACGGGCCAGTCGGCCACGCCGGCGTCTTCCGGCTGGCGGGTCCACTGCTTGCGCCGGTCGGGGCGGTCCGCGGCGTCGTCGCTGCCGTGCCTGACATCGAAGCCGGATTCGCCGCCCCAGTGGGTCTTGCCCATCCAGCTTACTTGGTAGCCCGCACCGCGGAACACGCTGCCCATCTTGGGCACGTCGTTGACCAGGCCGCCATCGTTTCCGAAAACGCCCACGTTGGAGGCCATCCGCGAGGTGAGGAACGAAGCCCTCGAGGGGACGCACACCGGGTTCTGGCAGTAGGAGGCGCTGAAGGCGGCGCCCGCGCGTGCCAGCGAATCGATGGCCGGGGTGCGGACGATCTTGTTGCCCAGCCACCCAGCCGCGTGTGGCGAGTGCTCGTCCGACATCAGAAACAGGATATTGTAGCCCTCGGCCGAAGCGGCGAGCGCGGGTGCGGCGGCCAGCGTTTGCACAAAATCGCGGCGACTGATGGAGTTCGGCATAGGGACCTCGCGGACCTACAATCGTAACATGCGAGTTCACTGAGCCTACCCAATCTCCGTGGCAAACTAAGCGCGGCTGTTCCAGAAGCGCTCCCGATGATCCCGCGGCAGACGATTTCCTCAACCCAACTGGATGTTATTCGCCCCGGCTGCCGCGGAGCTTCGAGCCACCTTTTCAACCGCGGGTGTCAGAATGCCATCGAGGCGATGCCATAGGGGTGCTTAACCGTTTTGGGGATTTTGCCTGTTCAGCCGCGAAATCCGCTCCCTGACGGTCGCGGCTCAGAAACGGGGGGCCCTGTTTCCAGGCATTTACCGAGCCGCGACCGTCAGGGAGCGGACACGCGAACCGGACT
>JAUYBU010000098.1 GCA_030693045.1 Bryobacterales bacterium
ATCGCGCGGGAAACCGACGTGCCCGGAACCATCGCGCTGTCGGGGCGCGCCATCGATCCCGACTTCAGTTTCCCGGCCCGGCCCGTCGAGCCGTCGCTGGCGCGCGTCTTGGCCGCCGATCTGCGCCCGACCCGCGCGGCGTACGAAGCGCTGCCGGATTCCGCCGAAGCGCACGAGGGCCTGGGCTTGCTGGCGCTGGGCGCGGGCCGCGCCGACGAAGCCCGCGGCGAGTTCCGCAAGGCTGTCGAACTCGGCAGCCGCAACGCGCGCGCGCACCTGGAGGCCGGCGATCTTCAAGCCGGGGCGAAACTCAACCCTCGCTGGGCCGAGCCGTACCTGCGCATGGCCGCGGCGGAGAAAGAGCCGCGCCGGAAGGTCCCTCCGCTGGCCGCGGCGGCGAAACTCGACCCGCGCAACGCCTCAACCTGGCGGGCGCTTGCCGAAGCGCAGTTCGAGGCCAGGCTGTTCGCCGAGTCCGCGCGCTCGTGGATCTCGGCCGAGCGCGCGGCGGCGGACCCGCGGGAACGCGCCGCGCTGGGCCAGGCGCGCCTGAGGGCGGAGCAGCGGCGCGCCGACGCCGAGGCGGCCGAGCGCAAGCGAGTGGCCGACGAAAAGGAGCGCGAGCTTCTGAAGCTCAAGAACGAGGCTCTGGAACGCATCCGCGCCGCCGAAGCCAAGACGTCGCGCGACCACCCGCCGCTCGATCCGGGCCAGAAAGTCGAGGCGTGGTGGGGCGACAACACGGGCCCCGGCGCGCGCATCGAGGGCCTGCTGGAGCGGGTCGATTGCCTGACCGGGCAGGCGCGGCTGGTGCTGCGGGCGGCCGACGGCAAGACGGTGCAATTGCTGATCCGGGATCCCGCGCAAGTGGTGATCGAGGGCGGCGGCGAGCGGACGCTGGGCTGCGGCCCGCAAAGACCGCCCCGCAAACTCTCGGCCGAATACACTCCGCGCGCGGACAGAAAGACGCAGACCTCGGGCGATGCCACGTTCCTGCGCTTCCAGTGATGCCACGTTCCTACGCTTCCAATAGATGGATCGCCGTGGCGGTCTTCGTTCTGTCGACGGCGCTGAGTTTCCTGGACCGGCAGGTGCTGGCGGCGCTGGCTCCGGCGCTCAAGCTCGAGTTTCATCTCGGCAACCAGGGCTATGGCTGGGTGGTCGCGGCGTTCTCGCTGGCATACGCCTTGGCCGCGCTGCCGATGGGCCTGCTGGTGGATCGGCTGGGCCTCAATCGCGGCGCGTCGGTGGCGGTGGGGCTGTGGTCGGCCGCCGGAGTGGCCACGGGTTTCGTGGGCGGCCTGGGGAGCCTGGTGGCGTGCCGGGCGGCGCTGGGCGCGGCCGAGGCGGGCGGCATTCCGGCGTCGGGCAAGGCCTTCGCCTCGTATCTGGAGCCGCGCGAGCGGGCCATGGGCACGGCGGTCAATCAACTGGGAATCACGCTGGGCATGATGGGCGCGCCACTGCTGGCCGGCACGCTGGCCGTGCGCTGGGGCTGGCGCGCCGCGTTCGTCGCCACCGGCCTGCTCGGTTTCCTGTGGATTCCGCTGTGGCTGGCCACGGCGCGCCGCATTCCGCCGCGGGCCGCATCCGGCGGCGCGCCGGCCGGGGTGCGCGACCTGGTCCGCGACCGGCGTCTGTGGGGGCTGGCCATCGCCAATGTCCTGCTGATGACGGTCTACAGCCTGTGGATGAACTGGACCACGGTATACCTGGTGACGGCGCGCGGGCTCAGCCAGACGCAAGCCAACCAGCGGCTGGCGTGGATTCCGCCGGTGTTCGCCTCGCTGGGCGCGCTGTTCGGCGGGTGGCTCTCGATGCATTGGGCCAAAGCGGGCGTCGAAGTGCAAGCGGCGCGCGTGCGCGCGTCGCTGGTGAGCGCATTGTTTCTGTTGGCCACCGCGGCGGTGCCGTGGATGCCGAATGCGGGATGGGCCACCGCCCTCATCTCGCTCAGCTTCTTCTGGACCGTGGCCATGAGCGCGAACCTGTACGCCATGCCGCTGGATATGTTCGGCGCCGCGCGCGCCGGCTTTGCCGTATCCACCCTGACCTTCGCCTACGGGCTGATGCAGACCTTCGTGTCGCCGCTCATCGGCGGGCTCATCGACCGCTACGGTTTCGAGCCCGTCTGCCTGGGCGTGGCCGGGTTGCCGCTGGCCGCCGTGGGCGTGCTTCAATTGACCAGAGGGCGGCGTTGAAGCAGCGGCTCAAACGATGGTGGTTCGGCCTGCTCGGCAAGGACCCCGAGGCGGTGGTGGTGACCTTCGCGGCCGCGGATGAGGCGGTTGCGGCCGAGGTGCGCCGGCTGATTCCGGACCGCGAGCATTTCACGGTCGAGCTATTGGATGGCACTGCATGGCACATCTGGCACGAGCTGCGCCGCCGCTTCCGGCGCAAGCGCATCGGGATGCTCGCCCTGACGCTTGGCGGGGACCGGCGGTCCATGCTCGGTGCGGCGTTTCTACTGGCGCCCACTAAGATCCTGGCCTTCAACCAGCGGGGCGAGCGGCATCATTTGAAGCTATCCTGCTGGATCGCTTCGTGGCTGTTTCTGCGCGGCGTGCCGCTGGACCGCATCTGGCTGCGGCCTTCCTGGTTGTGGCCCTGGAAGAAGGACCGCAGCGTTTACTCGAGCGATCACCGCGTGCTGGAAGGGCGCCCGGTGTCGAGCGAGCGCCGCCGTGTGGGCGTCATCTCGCCCTACTTTCCGTACCCGCTCTCGCACGGCGGCGCGGTGCGGATCTACTACCTGCTGCGCGAACTGGCGCGCGAGTTCGACGTGTTCCTGTTCGCCTTCGCCGAAAACCAGCGCGACCAGGACCTGGCTCCGGTGATGGAATTCTGCGCCCAGGCGGTTCTGCTGCCGGTGGCGCGTTACCGCGAGCCGCGCTGGTCGACCATCAAGCCGCCGGAGGTCCGCGAATTCCGGTCTCCGGCCATGCGCGAGCTGGTGGGGCGGTTTCGCGCCGAATGGAAACTGGATCTCATCCAGATCGAATACACCTACATGGCGGACTACGGCGGCGACGTTCTGGTGGAGCACGACGTCACTTTCGATTTGTACGGCCAGGTTCGCCGACAGCGGCGCACGCTGGCCGCCTGGTGGGACTGGTGGCGCTGGTCGCGCTTCGAGCGGGCCGCCATTGGGCGCTTTCGGCGCGTGGTGGCGATGTCGGACAAAGACGCGGTGCTGCTGGGCAGGCAAGAGTGCCTGCCCCACGTGATTGCGAACGGCGTGGACCTGGACCGGTTTGTCCCGGAACCGGAGCCGGAGAGCCAGCGGCTCCTGTTCATCGGCTCGTTCCGGCATTTCCCGAACCTGACGGCCTACCGTTTCTTCGCCGGGGAGGTGTGGCCGCGTCTGCGGGAGCGCTTCCCCGAAATGACGCTCACGGTGGTGGCTGGCCCCGACGGATTGCGCTACCTCGGCGCGGCGGCTCCGGCCGGCGGCCGGGTACGGTTGCTGGAGTTCGTGCGCGACGTGCGGCCGCTGTACGTGGAGGCCAATATCGTCATCGTGCCGACGCTTGAATCGGCGGGCACGAACCTGAAGGTGCTCGAGGCGATGGCCATGGAGCGCGCCGTGGTCGCGACCACCACCGGCTGCGCGGGGCTGGGCCTGGCGCACGGGGAAAGCGTCTGGATCGCCGACACGGCGGCGGAGTTCGCCGAGGGGGTGGCGCGATTGGCCCAGGATGCACCGTTGCGCCGGCGTCTGGCGGGCGCGGCGCGCGCCATCGCCGAAGAGCGCTTCGATTGGAAGCGCATCGGGGAGCAGCAGCGGAGGCTGTTGCACGAATTGTTGCCGGCGGCTTATGCGCTCCGGCACGGCGGCGCGCGGGACCTGGACCGCGTTGGCGAGATCCAGCGGATGTCGCCCGATGCCGCGCAATGGATTCCGGAGCGTTACCTGGCCTATGACCTCGAGGTTGCCGAGGTGGACGGGCGGGTCGCCGCGTTTCTGGTTTCGCGCGAAACCGCGCCCGGCGAGGTCGAAATCCTCAACCTGGCGGTGGACCCCGCCTGGCGCCGGCGCGGCTTGGCCACGGCGCTGATGGCGTCCGTGCGGCGGCGCCGGCCGGGAGAGTTCTTCCTGGAGGTTCGCGAGTCCAACCTGGCGGCGCGGGATCTGTACCGGAAACTCGGATTCGAGCAGGCGGGCGTCCGGCCCGGGTATTACGACTGCCCGGCGGAGGCGGCTATTGTCATGCGGGCGCAATCGTGCTAATGTCGCAAGTGAGGGCGTTCGGTGTGGCGCCTTCGGTTCGATTTTCATGAGCTTACCCGCGATCACCCACCGAGCACGCAATCCTCTTTGCCCACATGACTCGGCGGGCGACCTCACAAGGAGGGACCCCCAAGGATGGAGAAAGGCCTCGAAGAACTTAAGGCGCATCTGATGGAAACGGACGAGGAGTACCGCCGTCTGGCCGCCGAACACGCGCAGCACAAGAGACGGGTGGAAGACCTGGAGTCTCACTCGTACCTCTCCGAAGAAGAGAAGCTGGAAGAGGTGAAGCTGAAGAAATTGAAGTTGCGCTTAAAGGACCAGATGGCGGAGATTCTGAACCGTTACCGCGCGCAGGCCGTGGCCTAGCATCGGGTGCGCTGATTCCGGATTTGAGGCCCGGTCCCGGGAAGGGGCCGGGCTTTTTCGTGTGGGCCGGCCTTCCTGCCGTGCCACGGGGTAGAATAGAGAATGGCCGAAGCGGAGGCCGGAGGATCCGAACATGCCGTCCAGGGCAAAAGACTGGCTCAGGCAAGCGCAGCACGACCTGGAACATGCCCGCCACTCGCTGGAAGGCGGCGATTACGAGTGGGCCTGCTTCGCGGCCCAGCAGGCGGCGGAGAAGGCGCTGAAAGCACTCTATCAGAAGGCGGGCGCCGAGGCGTGGGGGCATTCGGTCTATGCGCTTCTGGAAAGCCTGCCGGAGCCGTTCGCCGCGGACCAGGCGCTGGAAGAATCGGGCAAGGAACTCGACAAGCACTACATTCCGGCGCGCTATCCGAATTCGTACCCCCAAGGATCGCCCCATGAATACTACACGCGCGCGGAAGCCGAGCGAGCCGCCGCACAGGCGGAGCGAGTCCTCCGGTTCTGTGAAAGTCACCTTTCTTGACGCCGAGCGCGTCCGCCGCGGGGTTGAGCAGGCGGTTTTGGAACTGGCGCGGCGCAGACCGGAGATCGAGCGCGTGGTCCTGTTCGGCTCGCTGGCGACGGGTGAGGCCGTACCGGGGAGCGATGCCGACCTGGTGGTAGTCCTGGCGGGTTCGGACCGGGCATTTCGCGATCGCATCCCGCTGTACATTCCGGAGGGTTGTCCGGTCCCGGTGGACGTCTTTCCCTACACCAGGGAGGAGTGCGAAGCCATGCTCGAGTCGGGACACG
>JAUYBU010000230.1 GCA_030693045.1 Bryobacterales bacterium
CCAAAGCCGGAATTCGTTGGTCCGGTTCATGCCGGCATGCCGGCCCGCACTTTTTCATAAGCCGCTCTGATCCTACCGAGTGCGGCGGCATCACCGATCAGGTTGTTGGTTTCGCGCGAGTCGCGCGCGAGGTCGAAAAGGTACTCTTGCCCGTCTCCGGCGCGAATGTATTTCCAGTTTCCGAGCAGGTAGGCTTCGTCGCGCTCGGTGCGCCAGAACAGATCGCGCTCGAACGCGCGATTCTCAAACAGCACCGGGCTCAGCTCGCGCCCATCGAGATTGGCGGGCTTGGGAATCCCGGCCAAGTTACAGAAAGTCGGAAACAGGTCCACGGATCCGGCGGGCTGCCGGATGGTCCTGCCGGGGGCGATGCGGCCCTTCCACTGCATCACCGCCGGAACCCGGATACCGCCTTCGAACAACTCGGATTTGTGACCCCGCAGCGGAGTGTTGACGCCGCCGAAACCGGTGGCGCCGCCATTGTCGCTGACGAACACAACCAAGGTGTTCTCTTCAAGCTGGAGTTCCCGGAGGGACTGCAACAGGCGGCCGATGTTGTCGTCCATGGCCGCGACCATGGCCGCGTAGACGCGCCGCTTTTCGTCCTGGATGTGGGCGAAGCGGCGGATGTACTCGTCGGGGGCCTGGAGCACGTTGCTGGCCTTGCCGGTCTTCTTGTCGTAGGCTCCCTTGCCGTAGTGCGGCGCATTGTAGGGCAGGTAGAGGAAAAAGGGAGTGCGCCGGTCCTGGCGCAGCCAGGCGATGGCCTGGTCGGTCAGATAATTCGTGGTGTAGCCCTTGGGGGGCGTGAAGGGTTTCTCGTTGCGGTACCAGCTTGCCATGCCGCCGTAGGTGAAGTCGAAGTAGTCGATGCAGCCGTGCAGGAATCCGTCGTAGTAGTCGAAGCCGTGGCGGTTGGGCAGGAACTCGGGCCGGGCGCTGCCGAGGTGCCACTTGCCGATGAGGGCGGTGCGGTAGCCGCGCTCTTTGAGCACCTCTGCCACGGTGGTTTCGCCGGGGTGAATGCCCTTCGGGCTGGGGGGCATGAGGGCATTCAGCATGCGGTCGCGGGAGCGGGCCGGGTAACGCCCGGTGAGCAGGCCGTAACGGGAGGGCGTGCAGACGGGGGCGGCGGAGTAGAACTGTTCGAACTTGACGCCGTTGCGGGCGATGGAATCGATGTTGGGCGTCGGGATTTCACTGCCGTAGCAACCCACGTCGTGATAGCCCTGGTCGTCGGAGAAGATGAGAAGGAAGTTTGGCCGAGACGGCGCGGCGGCGGCCCGCGCCGCGGGACCGGCGGCCAGGCTTGTGAGGAAGTTGCGTCTGTTCATGTCAGCCTCTGTGCAACATAACACACGTTGACACAAGAATCTCGCCGATATGGCGGGCTATGCCGCAAACCAAGGCGGCCGCGCGGTGCTATTTAATCGTGGCGTCGGGGGGCAGCTTGGTCTTTTCGTACAGCTTTTTGCGCCCGGCTTTGTCGCCCTTGGCGATGTCCCAGGCGATCTTGGCGACTTCGTCGATCTGCTCGCGCGGCACCACCACGACTCCGTCTCCATCGCCCACGACCATGTCGCCGGGCCTCACCAACGCGCCCCCGACGACGACGGGAACGTTGATCGCACCATTTTCGATGCGGCCCGGCTTCGTGCCGCCGCCTTGATACTTGGTGTAGACCGGAATTCTTTCCAGGATCAGTTCGTCGGAGTCGCGGCAGTTGCCGTTAGTGACCACTCCGGTCATGCCCTGCGAGTACCATTTCAGCGTGTTATTGGAGCCCACGAAACCGGTGTTCTCGATACCCTGCGCGTCGATGACAACGGCATGCCCGGGCCCGACCACATTTTTGAAAACGTCCCCGCCGTAATTGCCATACCAATAGCTGTGCCATTTCCTGAACTCGTCGTACGGCATCTTGTAGGCCGCGGCCTTGTTAGTGGGCAGGAACCTATAAGTGAACGCCACGCCGTAAAACCGGTGCGCCACCTTATCGGTGTTATCGCGCCACAGCGGACGGATGGTCTTGTCCATGATGCCGCGGTCTTGCAAGCCAACCGCCTGCATCGCGTCGAGCACGTCCGTCGTCCGCAAACCTTCGTACTTCTTCACCTGCAGCGTCGCGTCTTCGGCCGGCAGCCCCTGGTTGGGATACAGAATTGCGCCCTTGCGGAGTTCGTCGAGCGTGAATTTTCGAGGTTGGTCCTGCGCGAACGCTAATCCGGCGCAGGCCGTCATCGCTAGAACGGAAACAATCGTAATTCTCATTGAAAGGCTCCTTTTCATTCGGAACGGCGGTCTTTTACAGCCGGCCGAAACTGGCCGAATTCACCGAATTGGCCGGGGCGTCAAAGAACTCGCCGCGCGGCGCGGGCGAGCGACTCCGGGATGAGCAGGCCGCCGCTCGCCATCCCCCGCCGGCGAGCGGAGCGGCCTGCCTGGATCGAAAAGAATACCTGAAGCGCGCCGGTCTATTTTATCGTGGCGTCGGCGGGCAGCTTGGTTTTTTCGTACAGCTTCTTGCGCCCGGCTTTGTCGCCCTTGGCGATGTCCCAGGCGATCTTGGCGACTTCGTCGATCTGCTCGCGCGGCACCACCACGACTCCGTCTCCATCCGCCACGATCATGTCGCCGGGCCGCACCAGCGCGCCGCCGACGACGACGGGAACATTGATCGCACCCGCTTCGATCCGGCCCGGACGCGTGCCTCCGCCCTGGTACTTGGAGTAGACCGGAATTCTTTCGAGGATCAGTTCGTCGGTGTCACGGGCGTTGCCGTTGGTGACCACGCCGGTCATGCCCCGCGAGAACCAGTTCAGCGTGTTGTTGGAGCCCACGAAGCCGGTGTTCTCGATACCTTGCGCATCGATGACCACGGCGTGCCCGGGTCTGATAATCGGGCTGAAGGCTTCCGGGGCGTAGGTGCCGTACCAATGACTGTGCCATTTCTTGAAGTCGGCGTAGGGCACCTTGTAGGCCGCGGGTTTGTTGGTCGGCACATACTGATACGTGATCGCGATCCCGTAAAACCGGTGCGCCACCTTGTCACTGTAATCGCGCCACAGCGGGCGGATGGTCTTGTCCATGATGCCGCGGTCCTGCAAGCCGACCGCCTGCATGGCGTCAAGCACGTCCGTGGTCCGCAGGCCTTCGTACTTCTTCACCTGTGGCATCGGGTCTTCGGCTGGAAGCCCCTGGTTGGGGTAAAGGGTTGCGCCCTTGCGGAGTTCGTCGGGCGAGAGTTTCCGGGTTTGGCCCTGCACGAACGCCACTGTGGCGCACGCCAGGATCGTCAAGAGAGAAAGGGTCGTTCGTATCACAGAAAAGCTCCTTTTCATTCGGGCTGGTCGTCTACTACAATCACCTGAGGTCACCAGGTCAGTTTCAGGGCCACTTGGATCACACGCCCCGACTGGGATGTGCCGAGGATGCGACCAAAGCTCGAAGAGGTCGCCGAGTTGGTGGGATTTGCGAAATTCACCTGGTTAAAGGCGTTGAAGAACTCGCCGCGAATCTGCGCCCGCAGCGGTTCGCGCACCACCAGTTCCCTCAGCAGGGTGAAGTCCGTGCTGGACGTCCCCGGCCCGTCGATCACGTTGCGTCCCATGTTGCCGAAAGTCCCGCGGGGCACGTTGACCACTGGCATCATGGCGGCGGTGTTGAAGAACTGATTGATCAGCGCATTGCGGTTCGGACGATCGATGCTGAGGTCGGCGTACGTCAGGCCCGGACGTATTTGCGCATGGTTCAGGGTCTGGCCCCGGCCGGTACCGTCCAGCGCTACGTCCGTGCCCATGATGAGATTGAGAGGTTCACCGCTCTGGATCGTGTGGAACGCGCCGATGCTCCAGTCCTTCAGGAGGTAATTCAATACCGGCTGGCTGAATTTGTGGGTCTGGGACCACAACCAGCTCACGTTGAAAACGTGCGTCCGATCGAAGTTCCCGCGGCCCTTGTCGTACCGGATGTTGAACGGATTGCCGGTGCCCGGCGTATTGCCGGGATTGGAAGTGACCAGGTCGTCCAGGTTCTTCGAGAACGCGTAGGAACTCATGAACGAGAAGCCTCTGCTGAACCGCTTGTTGACCTCGAACTGGAGGCTGTTGTATCCCGCTCGGTAATCGCCGCCCAGGATCCGGCTCTGGGGAGTGAACAGACCAATGGTGTCCGCGTAAAGTACGCGATTGTTGGCGTTCTGGGCGGATGCCGCCGCGCCGGTCAGAGGATCGGGCTTGTACACGGCGGCATTCCACATGCGGTGGCCTTCCAGCTTTTGAGAGTACTTGCCGGCATAGCTCATCGACACAGCCAGGTCGGACCAAATCTGGCGCTCGATCGTGAAGCTGATGGACTGGATATAGGGAGTCCGTAACCTCGGATCGGAAATCACAATCGTGGTCGGCAGAGGAAATGCGCACTGGTAACGGGCGGGCCCGGCAACCGGAACGCAGTTAAAGCTCCCCGAAAGCACAGCCGGAGGAGGCAGCCGGCCGTTCGAACTGTACGGTTCGCTGAGATTGCCTTGCACCAACCGGTCCACGCCCGCATACGGCGCTTCCGCCTGGTGGGTCACATTGGCGCTGAACTGGGAGAAGAAGACCCCGTAACCGGCGCGTACGCTGGTCCTTCCGTTGCCGAGCACGTCCCAGGCAAAACCGATACGCGGCGCGAAGTTATTCAGGTCGTCGAATCCTGGCTTGCCGTTAGGCGGCATGCCCGCGTCTCCGACGAAAAGCACTCCCGGCAGCGAATTCGGAGTCACCTTGGAAAACGTATCGAAGTGCCCGATGTTCACATACGGTTTCTTGTAGGCTCTCTGGTCCCAGGCGAAATAAGGTTCATAGCGGGTTCCGTACGTCAGGGTGAACCGCGGAGTGACCTTGAATTCGTCCTGCCAAAAGAAGTAATGCTTCCAGGCAAAGGGCTTGCTCTGGGGATCCCCGTAGTAGATGTTCATGGTGTCGAAGTAACCGAGCAGGAAGTCCGCCGTTCCATTGCCGGTGGCCGCGCCGCTAAAGGAGACATCCCGCTGGGTGTTGCTCCTCAAGGTGAACGCTACCCGGTACAGCTCGTAACCCCACTTCATGACGTGACGGCCGTGAATCCAGCTCATGGAATCGCGCCCATGCCAGTTCCGGTAGTCCTGGAGAGAGGGATTTGTCACGCCCAGGTTGAACATCCCGGTGACAGAAACACTGATGTCCTCACCCAGGCTGCCCTCATCAATGTTGATGCCAAGGCTGCGCGGGGGATAGTGTTGGTTGGCCGACTCCGACGAGTAGGAGTGCATGTAGTCCACGGTGAGTTCGTTCAGCAACGACGGCGAGAACGTGTAGGTGCTGCTGATCGAAAAACTCTTGTTGTCAACCAACCGCGATCCTGTCATGAACGGCTGAATGTTTCCGCTCGTGAAAAGCTGGTCGTAGTGGTCGACGAACCAGTGGCCGTAAAGGTTGTGCTTGGCGCTCTGAAGGAAATCCAGCCGGCCCATGGTGTTGTAGTTGTTCCTCGGCGTCGGGGCCATGGAGAACACGCTGCCGCTGGGCGAGCGCGGGATGAACTTGTCGAGGATGGTCTTGGCGGCCGGATTGATACAGCTCACACTGATAACGTTCCCATTTACGCAGGGCTGTCCCGCAGAATCCAGCATCGGCCTGCCGGTCAGGGAGTTGTTCGGGTTCCTGAGTCTCGCACTGAGGGAGGTGAAGTCGCCCGTGCGCTGGGAATCGGTTGGCACCAGCGCCACGCTCGATCCCGACTCCGGCCGGTTCCATAACTGCTGGTAGGAAGCGAAAACGAAGAGCTTGTCCTTCTTGATCGGCAAGCCCGCGGCGGCGCCGGCCTGGTTCTGCCGGCTGAGGGGCCGCCGCGGCTGGAAGAAGCTGCGCGCATTCAGTTTCTCGTTGCGCAAAAACTCCCAGGCGCTCCCATGGAAGATGTTCGTGCCCGCTTTGGAGGTCACCGAGACCTGGCTGCCCGCGCTGTTGCCGTACTCGCTGGAGAAGTTGTGGGTCTGAATGCGGATTTCCTTCACCGCGTCGGGCGGCGGGTAATTCATGCCGGTGGTTTGGCCGAAGTTAGTAAAGTTTGCGCCGTTAAAGGTGAAATTGTTGTCCACCGCGCGACCGCCATTGACGACCATCGAGGGGCCGCTGCGGGTATTGGTCAACTCCTGCGGCGCGGAGACCCCCGTGACGCCTGGCAGGACACTGGCCAGCGCCATCACGTTGCGGCCATTCAGCGGCAGGTCCTGGACGCGCCGGTCGTCCACCAGGGCCGAAAGGGTCTGGTTAGTGGTGTTGACCAGGACCGCCTGGCTCGTCACCGTGACTTCCGCCTGCAAGGCGCTCAGCTTGACCGCTATGTCCAGGCGCACCGTTTGACCCTGCGTGAGTCTTACCCCCATCTGCACTTGCTTCTCAAAGCCGGGACTCTCGACGCTAACCTGATAGACCCCTGGCGGCATGGCGAGCAGATTGTAGTAACCCGTTCCATCCGTTTCGGCAGTTCGCACCAGTTGCTGCTCCACAGAGGTGGCGGCGACGGTTGCGCCGGCAACATTGGCTCCGGACGGATCCTTGACGTATCCGTTTATTCTTCCGGAGACTTGGGCATACAAAGATGAACAGGTCCACAGGCACACTATCATGGGCATCAGATACAAGCGAGGGCTCAACATTGAATGTGTCATGGCACAAACCTCCCAATGTTCGTCAGTTTAGATCTCTTCCGAAATCCCTCTCAGCCGGCTGAGGGTAGCGCCTCTCGGGTCCCGCCAACAGTTGTAGGTCCTTAAAGATTGCTGTTCTCAGCCAATTCTAGGGCAGGAGACAATTGTGAGTCAATACATTTCTGTAAGTTACTCACTCTTAACGACATTCATAGAGATTCTACCTCTTACCTCCTACCGAAATTGACTTGACTTTCCGGCCCTCGGACCTCACAATCGTACCCGTGGAACTGCCCACAGCGGCCTCTATTTCCAACCGCAAGCCCCCGGCCGCACGCTTCCGGGTGCTGGGCAACAAGGACGGCTTGGTGACTCGAGTGGTTCAGGCCATCCAGGGGCAGATCCTCGGGGGGCGCCTGGCGGTCGGCACGAAACTGCCACCCGAGCGCGAGTTCTCCGAACAGCTCGGCGTGAGCCGGACGGTGGTGCGGGAAGCCGTGCGCATTCGTCACGGCATCGGCGCCACCGTGCGCGCTGAC
>JAUYBU010000258.1 GCA_030693045.1 Bryobacterales bacterium
CTCAGCATGTACGTGGCGCTGTTCAGCACCAACACGTTCGTCGGCGTCATCGGCTGGGTGAACCGGCCGGAGGGCACGCTCTGGATCGGGCTGCAGAACATCGGCATGATCCTCGCCGTCCCGCTGGTGGTGCGGCTGTACCCCGGCCTCTTCTACCGGCTGCGCATCAGCACCGCCTACGAGTACCTGGAGATGCGCTTCGACTACCGGGTGCGGGCGATGGCCGGGCTGCTGTTCATCGGCGCGCGCGTCATGTGGATGGCGACCATGCTCTACGCCGGCGGGCTGGTGATCTCGCAGATGCTGGGGTGGACGCCGGGCGCCGGCGTGCCCCAGGGTCAGCTTTACGCCATCCTGCTGCTGGGCGGGCTGGGGATGTTCTTCGGCCTGGCGGGCGGCATGCACGCGGTCATCTGGACCGACGTGGCGCAGTTCTTCGTGCTGTTCGGCTCGGTGGCGGCGATGGTCGGACTGGCGTTCTCGCTCTCGGGCGGTCCCGCGCACGTGCTCGCGGTGGCCGTCGCCGCCGGCAAACTCGCGCCGCCGCGGCTGTTCAGCCTGACCGACGACCTCAGCATCGTCAGCGGGCTCTGCCTGGGCTTCATCGGCATGCTCTCGAGCGCCGGCACCGACCAGGTGATCCTGCAGACCTATTTGACGGCCAAGAGCGAGCGCGAGGCCAAGGGGTCTCTCTGGTACAGCGGTTTCTTCCTGAAGCCGCTGAGCCTCATCTTCCCGGTCCTGGGCGCGATCATCTTCGTCTATTTCCACGAGCACCCGCAAGCCGCCGCCCCGATGCGGGTTCCCGACGACGCGCTGGCCGTGTTCGTGCTGAACGTGCTGCCCGGCGGTGTCCGCGGCCTGGCCATCGCGGCGCTGATGTCGGCGCTGCTGACCAGCCTGGCGGGCGGCATGGCGGCGCTGACGGCGTGCGTGCAAGTGGACTTCATCCAACGCGGGATGAAGCGCACGCTGAGCGGGCGGGACGCCGTGCGGCTGGGCCGCGCGCTGATGTTCGCCTGGGGCGTAGTCATCGTGTCGGCGGCGGTGATGGTGATGCGCCTGGGCAAGAACAACAACATCATTCAGATCCTGAACATCGTGATGTATCCGTTCACGGGGGTTCTGCTGGGCGTGTTCCTGCTGGCGCTGCTGACGCAGCGGGCCAACGGCCGGGGCGCGCTGATCGGCGCCGCCGCGGGCTTCCTGGCGACCATCGCCCTGCCGATCTCCGGCCGCCCCGTGTCGAACTTCTTCTACGGCGCCATCGGCGCGCTGACCACCCTGGCGCTGGGCTACGCCACCAGTTCCGGAACTCCCCGGCAGGCGCGTACCGACGGCGCGGTTTCAACAGGGCGGTGACGCATTCGGGTTTTCCATCCGGCGTTCGGGCTTCCGGCTACCCAATGATAACCCAGCGGCAACTCCAAAACACGTAGCTTTTGCCTCAGCATTGTTTCAGGAGGCAATTGATGCGACTCAATCCGAAGCAAAGAAATCGTTTGGCGGTGCTCCTCGCAACCGCCTGTTTATGGGCCGCGCCCGTCCTGGCGCAAAAGCCGGCGGCCGACGGCGGGCAGCAGCTCGAGGGCGCGTGGACGATCGAGTTGATCGGCGACCCGCCCGCGTTGTCGGTGAAAACGTCCGGTCTCTTCACTCAGGACGGCGCGGTCTTCATCCAGAATGTCGTGCCCGACGTGCCTGGGACGGAAGTGGTTCAGGGCGTTGGGGAGTGGGCGCGCTCGGGAAACCGGGAGTTTGACCTGACCTGGATCTATCTCATCGTCAGCCCAACGGACGGCAGCTACATGGGTGTATTCAAGGACCGGGCCAAAATTCGCTACAACGCGGATGGGACGGCATTGGAAGGAAACTTCGCGTTCCAGGTTACGCTCGCTGACGGATCTCAGCCCTTCGTGGGTGCGGGCAAATTCAAGGCGGTCCGAGTTCGCATCGACCCTCTGCCCTGAGTACCGGCGGAACTGCGGGGGGCAGGCCAGTCCCTGCTCCCCTCGGTCACCCTGTGGACTGAACGGCGGCAAATACCCGGAACGCTGCGCGACCCGCACGGAAGCAAGGGACGGGCGGATTCACCGGGAGGCTGTGAGGCCACGCCGGTTTATCGGAACGAGGGGAAGCGAGAGACGTTTCAGCAACCGAAGAAAACCCGGTTCAACGCGCAGGGGTTCGAAAAACCAGTCGACGGCCATGTAACATGCGTTGGCGTCGTGCTCCTGAACGGCCCTCTCCAGATGAAGGATCGCCGCTTGGGAATTGCCCGCGGTAGCCTCATAGCAGGCCATGGCCATGGGCGCTTGCAGGGCTGGGGGCCACTGGCGGCGGAGCGCGGCCGCCAGTTCGGTGTGGCCGGCGCGGAAGCAGGCGATTGCCAGCCACACGCCCGCCGCCGGGGACGCGGCGGCAAACGGCTCCAGCAGGAGGATGGCGGTTTCCGGATCGTCATCCCAGAGCGCCGCCAGCGCAGCCCCGAATTGCGCGAAGAAGAAAACAGGATCTTCAGCACGCATCCGGTCCAACGCCGCGCGAGCTTCCGCCACCTCGCCGGCCATGAGGCGTATCCATGGAAGACCAATGCCGAACAACTGCGAATTCGGCTCGAGCTGGACGGCGCGCTGGTTGGCTGCCGTGGCCTCCGAATAACGTCCCAGTGGCAGCAGGCATTCCTGGGCCAGCGACCAATGTGCTTCCGCGCACGACGGATCCAGGGTGATCGCGCAACGGAAGCTTTCTTCGGCCTCCTCCCACTGGTAAAGAAATCGCGCCATGAGCGTGCCGCGCGCAAGGTGGGTTTCCGGCAATTCGGGATCGAGCGCCAGCGCCCGGGCCACGAAATGCTGTGCCTGCGCCAGTTGTTCGTCGGGGAAACCATAGCCATGGATTGCGGCCATAAGCGAAAGCCGGACCATCTGCGTGTATGGCAGCGCGTAATCGGGGTCGATGGCAATTGCGCGCTCGAAACATACCCGTGCCCGCTCCAGCGCACCCGGCGCAGTGGACTGGATCTCGAACCGGCCTCGCAGGCACAACTCCCTGGCAGCCGGAAGCACCCCGCGCGGCACGGAGGCCATCCGCGGGATTTCCAGACCCAGGCGGGAGGCGACGGCGGCGGCGATCGATTCCTGGATGGAAAGCGACAGATCCGTCGTTGCGTCGAAATGATCCGACCACAGTACGGAGCCATGGCGGTTCGTCACGCGCACCGAGACGCGGACCCGCTCCTCGTCCCCGCGCACGCTGCCCGTAAGCCGAAGATCGTGTTCGGCGCTGGCGGCGCCCGGTTGCCGGCAAACCACCAGGAGTCCGGCCATGCGGGCCAGCGCGGCGATCAGCTCGTCCGTGATGCCCGCGGCAAGCCACTCGTTGCCGGGACGGCTTTGGCGATCCTCGAACGGCGACACCATGATGCGGCGCGGAGGTGTGTTCTCCGCCTCACTGCGGAATTCGGCGACATAGCGGCCCTTGGGAATGGAAATCCTCACCGGCTCGTGCGGTTGGCGCGCGTAGTAATCAGCCAGACGGCGGCGCAGCTTGACGGTTTCGACGCGTACCACCGGGTCCGCCTTGGGATCGAAATCGGGGGGCCGGCCGAACGCATCGATGGCCAGCAACGACTCTTTCAACAGATTGGCGCGCCCGTCCAGCGTGCGCTCCACGATGAGGCGCAGGAAGCAGGCGGCACGCTCGGAGCGCCAGAACTCCGGCGCCGCCAGAATCCTCTCCAGTTGAGAAAATACCTCGGCCCGATCCATCCGGTTGTGCCCCCCGCGGCGGGCAATCCTTCAGCCGGTGCTCGCGATTCTGCCTGGCGCGGAACACTGGCCCCACGCAGCCCCTCTCCTATAGCCCGTTGCTGGTTTTCAGTATCCTACCAGAATAACTCGTTGCTGGTCAAGTCGCGGTCTCCGACTGTCCTGCGATTCAGACAGTGGCGGAGGCTCCGGAGGCCGAGCTGGGGCTGAGGCGGCGCGGAGCCCGAAAAGACGGAGAAACGCTGGAACGCTTTCGCCTGGGGTGCTCGTTGATCAGCGGACAAGTGTCCGCGGCGCTCAGGTGGGCCCGCGAGGGAGCTTGCGGGCAGCATCAGCGAGCATAGGTCCCCC
>JAUYBU010000296.1 GCA_030693045.1 Bryobacterales bacterium
AACCATCGCTTAACCCGGGTCATAGGCGTGTCCCCCATTTCAGAGCCCTGGGAGTTTCGGGATTTCGTAGCCTGTCCCCGAATTAGGCGGTGATGTTACGCTGGCCTTGTGAAGATCGGAATCACCTGTTACCCCACCTACGGCGGCAGCGGCATCGTGGCCACGGAACTGGGCCTGGAATTGGCCAACCTCGGCCACGAGGTCCATTTCATCACCTACGCCAACCCGATCCGGCTCGACCCTGGCACTCCGCGCATCCACTATCACGAGGTCGAGGTCTCGACGTACCCGCTCTTCCAATACCCGCCCTATTCGCTCGCGCTGGCTTCGCGCATGGCCGAAGTGGCCGAGCGGTACGAGTTAGACCTGCTGCACGTCCACTACGCCATCCCGCATTCGATCTCGGCACTGCTGGCGCGCGACATGCTGGCCAAACACCGCCGGCTGCCGTTCGTCACCACGCTGCACGGAACCGACATCACACTGGTCGGCACCGACCGTAGTTACTTCCCCATCACCAAATTTTCGATCGAGCAGTCCGACGGCGTCACGGCCGTGAGCGACTATCTGCGGCAGCGCACGCTGGAAGTCTTCGGCGTGGAGAAACCGATCCACGTCATTCTCAATTTCGTCAACTGCGAGACTTACCAGCCGCACCCGGAAAGCCGCCGCTTGCAGACGTTCGCGCCGGGCGAAAAGCTCCTCATCCACATCTCGAATTTCCGGCCCGTCAAACGCGTGGGCGATTGCATCCGCATCCTCGGCCAGGTGCGCAAGCACGCGCCGGCGCACCTGCTCATGGTGGGCGACGGCCCGGAGCGCATGCCGGCCGAAGAATTGGCTCACGATCTCGGCGTCGCCAGCCACGTGACCTTCCTCGGCAAGCAGGATCACGTCGAGCGGCTGATTCCGCTGGCGCACGTGCTGCTGTTGCCGAGCGAGCTGGAATCTTTCGGCCTGGCGGCGCTGGAAGGCATGGCCTGCGGCGTGCCTCCGGTTGCCAGCCGCGGCGGAGGCCTCGCCGAACTGGTGACCGACGGAGTCGACGGATACCTGGAACCGGTCGGCGACATCTCGGCGCATGCCGCGCGCGTGACGGAACTGCTGTCCGACGACGCGCTCCACCGGCGGATTTCCGGCGGCGCCCGCCATACCACTCAGACGCGCTTCTGCACCTCGCTGATCATCCCGCAGTACGAGCAGGTGTACCGCGAAGTGTGCCGGGGCTGAGGCGAGAGCAATGGACGTCTTCGCGCACGGATTGTGGGCCGCCGCAGTGGCGTCCGGGGTGAAGCGAATCCCGGGCGTTAGGATTCGAACCGCCTGGACGGCGTGGTGGGGAATGTTCCCCGATCTGTTTGCGTTCACGCTGCCCGCGACATTGGAGATCGGCCAGCGGCTTGCCGGCGTGTCCAATTACGGGCAGGCCGGACATCGAGGCGCGCCCCACCACGCGGAGTGGGTCTGGCAACTCTACCAGATCAGCCATAGCCTGATCGTCTTCGCCCTGGTCTTCGGGCTGGCGGCCCTGGTGGCGCGCCGTCCGGTATCCGAACTGCTGGGGTGGCTGCTTCACATCCTGATCGACATCCCGAGCCACAGCCTGCGCTTTTTCCCCACGCCGTTCCTCTGGCCGGTCTCCGCCTTCCAGTTCGACGGCATCTCCTGGGCGAATCGATGGTTTATGCTCTGCAACTACAGCGCGCTCGCGCTGGTGTACTTCGCGCTATGGAGAAGCGGCCGGCGCGCGCGCCTCTACGCGTCCAGAGCCGCGGAGAAATGAAGCAGCGGCGAATTCTTGAACCGGTAGGAACACTCGTCCAGACGGTTTCCCAGAACCGTGATCTTCTCCAGATTCCCCTGCCCCATTCCCGCCTCCGTCATCGCGGAAAGGTATAAAATCTTCTTCGCGTCGTAGCCCATCACCCGCGCGCCGAGCACGTCCGCGGCCAGGGCGTCCGCGCTGGCCAGCGCCACGCGCGAATCCACGGCGGTTCCGCGCGACGGCCCATCCCCTTCCATGCCGGTGAAGCCATCGATCACAGCCAGGTCCGGATAAACCTCTTGCGCCAGGTGGAACATGTTGAAGTGGATGATGTCATCCGGCTCGCCATGCGGGCCCCGGTGCATCTGACCCTTGTCGCTGGTCCTGTAATCGTTCATGGGCGCGCCGAGCAACATGTTTTTCAGGGTCAGCGTCACGGAAGCAAAACCGTGCGTCTTCATCACCGCGGCGGAGATGATGTACAGCTTGGGGTCGAGAAAGGGAGAGCAGATCCGGATCGGCACGGGAGCATTCTTCTCGCCGATGGTGTAACGGTATTGACATCCTCCCAGGTTCAGGTCAACCAGCTTGACCTTGTATTCTTTTTCGAGCGCCGGATATCCGTAATTCTTGTATCCCGCGAGTGTCCCTTCCTTGCCGGCGGCCGCTTCGCCAATCAGAATTTCCCGCTTGTAGTGCGGTCGCAGGAATTCCAGGATGCCCCGGATCGCATCCGCGTGCGTGGCGGCGAGTTGCTTGCTGGTCTGCACAAAATTCGGCTTGATCAGAATCTGCTTATTCCCGATCGCGCCGAACACCTGGTTCTCGATGAGCTTCAGCGACTTAAAAATGTTCTCGCGGCGGTCGTTGCCCTTGATCAGGGCGACACTCGATGGTTCGGCCGGGGACTGGTACAGTTTGCGGCCTCCGCAACGCCGGTACACGGGCGGAGCTTCCGGGTCGCTGGCGCGGACAATCGCGGCCCCCATCAGCGCCATTCCCGAGGCCTTTAGTAAGTCGCGCCGGCTCGGCTGCTGGTTCCACTTCATGCCGTCGAATCTCCTTCCCGCCGTGACTGCACAATCACGCTCATCCGATTATGACAACTCGTGGCCGCGCAAGCTGAAGCTTACGCCAGGGCGGCTTCGCAGGGCGGTGTGTGGTAGCGCGATGAGCGACGGAAGTTGATATTCTGATCCCGAGGTTGGACATGAGTGATGCAACGGACATCAGCCGGCGAGCATTCTTGAAGCGCTCGGGCGTGGCAGCGGTCGTCGCGGGGCAAGGGACGGGCGCACGAATCGTCACGATCGTGACCGACCCGTCCGATGCGGTGGCGGCGGCCCCGCCCGCCCGGTGGGCGGCGGAAGAATTGGACCGGGCCCTGGTTGCCGCGGGGTGCCAGATTCGGACGCACTCGCGACTTGGCGAGGCGGCACCCGGGTCGGTGTGCATCGTTGCCGCGGGCCGTACCGCTCCACTGGCCATCGAGGCGCTCAAGGCCGCGGGCGTGGCGGCGCCGGAGGCGGCGGAATCGCTGGTCCTGGTGTCGTCGAAGGCCGGCGGAAAGCCGGTGCTGCTGGCTTGCGGCAGCGACGTTCGCGGCCTGATGTACGCGCTGCTGGAACTGGCCGACCGCGCGCGTCATTCCGATCGGCCTCTGGCCGCGCTCGACATCCGCAAGCCCATCCTCGAGCGCCCAGCCAATACCATCCGCAGCGTCACCCGCCTGTTTTGCAGCGACGTCGAGGACAAGCCCTGGTACAACGACCGCGAAATGTGGCCGAAGTACCTCGACCTGCTCACCACCCAGCGCTTCAACCGCTTCAACCTGAGCTTCGGAATCGGCTACGACTTCCTTCGCGAAGTCACCGACGGTTACTTCCTCTTTGCCTATCCGTTCCTGCTTTCCGTGCCGGGCTTCGACGTGCGTGTCCCGCAACTGCCGGACGCCGAGCGCGATCGGAATCTCGAAATGCTCAAGTACATCAGCGAGCAAACCGTCGCCCGCGGGCTTCAGTTTCAGCTCGGCATCTGGATGCACGGCTACGAGTGGATCAACAGCCCGAAGCCGAACTACACCATCCAGGGACTCACGCGCGATACCCATGGCCCATACTGCCGCGACGCCGTGCGGGCGCTGCTCAAGGCGCTGCCGGCGGTGAGCGGGGTCACCTTCCGCGTGCACGGCGAGAGCGGCGTCGAGGAGGGCAGTTACGATTTCTGGAAGACGGTTTTCGAGGGCGTTTCCACCTGCGGGCGCAAGGTCGAGATCGACATGCACTCGAAGGGCATGGACCAGACCATGCTCGACCTCGGCGTGGCAACCGGGCTGCCCTTGAAGGTTTCGCCCAAGTACTGGGCCGAACACATGGGCATGCCCTACCATCAGGCCGACATACGCGAACTCGAACGGCCGCGCCCCGGCCGTCAGGCGACCGGTTTGATGCGGCTCAGTTCCGGTTCCCGCAGTTTCACCCGCTACGGATACGCCGACCTGCTGCGGGAAGACCGCCGCTGGGGCGTGTTGCACCGTATCTGGCCGGGCACCCAGCGTCTTCTGTTGTGGGGCGATCCGCTGACCGCCGCGGCGCATTCGCGAGCTTTCAGTTTCTGCGGCAGCGACGGCGTCGAGATCATGGAGCCGCTCTCGTTCAAAGGCCGGCGGGGTTCCGGATTGGCTGGCGATCGCGCCGGCTACGCCGACCCCTCGCTGAAGCCGCGCTGGGATTGGGAGAAGTACGCATACAGCCACAGGGTTTGGGGACGGCTTCTATACAATCCCGATGCGGACTCGGACTGCTGGCGGCGCTATCTCCGCAAGCAGTTCGGCGCGGGCGCGCCGGCCGCCGAAGGCGCCCTGGCGAATGCCAGCCGCATTCTGCCCATCGTCACCACCGCTCACGGCGCATCGGCCGGCAACAACACCTACTGGCCGGAAGTTTATCTGAACCAGTCGCTG
>JAUYBU010000298.1 GCA_030693045.1 Bryobacterales bacterium
ACTATCCTATGACAGAGTTCCGGGGACAGGCTACGTAACCTCGAAACTCATCCGCCCGTTTGCGGCGGCCCCTTGCGCTTTCGGCCCAGGCTTAGCGGGACGCAGTCTCCGGTTCAACCGTTCCTCCAACTCCCGGACGAAGTCCTCTCCGCCAAAGACACCGGCTGCCAGATCCGCCCATCGTATCGCTCTCGCCACAGCGTCAAGTCCAGCAGTCCCGCTCCGTCCGCTCCGTCCGCTCCGTCCGCGTGAGCGCGCGCGCCGGACCAGACCCACTCCCACGCCTGCCCGGCCCATCCCGCCCACAGGGGGAGCCCGGAAGCCCGGGACAGTATCCTCAATTCCCAATTTCCCTCCCACGAAAACTGGGATTGAGGATTGGACTGCACCCCAAAACTGAGACACGGAAATTAGGGACACTTTTCATCGAATGGTAAGGAGTGTCCATGAAAGGCAAAGCATCGACGAAGAAGAAGACCAAAAGATCACGAAGGAAGAACCGTGTCTTTAGCGAGGAGTTCAAGCTCAAGGCCGTCGAACGAATGCAGGCCGGCGAGCGGATTCGGCGTCTGAGCGAAGAGTTGGGCGTGCGCCGGGGAGTGCCGTCTCGCTGGCGGGATGCTTACCGGAAGGATGGCCGGGCGGGCCTGTGTCGCACGGCCGGGCGGCCGGCCCAGAGCGCAGTTGCGCGGCAGGCGGAGGCGGAAATCTCGGCGGCGCGACGAATCGCGGAGTTGGAACGGCTGGTGGGCCGCCAGGCGGTGGACCTGGATTTTTTCGGAGAAGCCTTCAGGCGTGTAGAGGAGTTGCGGCGGACGAGCACGAAGGCTGGCGCAACGGCATCTACGGAGCGATCCGAACCATGATGCAGCTTGAGGGAGGCTTCACCATCCAACGCGGTTGCGATCTGGCGCAGGTCAGCCGGGCGGGCTACTACCGGCATTTCCAGGAGCACGCGCCACGGCAGGCCGAAACGCATCTGCGCGATGCGATTCAGCGCGCGGCGCTGGAGAGCCGGTGCTACGGCTACCGGCGGGTGCAGGAGGCCTTGCGGCAGGAGGGCATCGTGGTGAATCACAAGCGCGTGCAGCGAGTGCTGCGGGAAGACAATCTGCTCAGCCTGCGCAATCGCAAGTACGTGCTCACCACCAACTCGCGGCATGAATTCACGATCTACCCGAACCTGGCCGCGGACCTCGTCCTGAGCGGTCTGAACCAGTTGTGGGTGGCCGATATCACCTACATCCGCCTGCTGGAGGAGTTCGTTTTTCTGGCCGTGATCTTGGACCCTTACTCGCGGCGGGTGGTCGGCTGGGAGCTGAGTGAGAGCTTGCAAGCCGAGATTGCCCTGAAGGCGCTGGATCGAGCGTTGGGCGCCCGGCCCATCCAGTCCGGCATCGTGCATCATTCCGACCGGGGCATCCAGTACTGCTGCACGGAGTACGTGGAAAAGTTGAAGTCCCACGAATTTCTGATCAGCATGAGCCGGCGCGGGAATCCCTATGACAACGCAAAGGCTGAATCGTTTATGAAGACCCTAACATCCGAAGAGGTCTACTTGAACCAGTACCGCGATCTGGAACACGCCCGCGGTTCGATTACGCAGTTCATCGACCAGGTGTACAACGGCAGGCGGCTGCATTCGGCACTGGGCTATCTCTCTCCCGCGGCGTACGAGGCGGCACTCCCGCAGGATTCCAAGCACACGGCGGGGGCGTAATGAGTTTTTCAGGCATGCGGGAATCTATCAATCCGATGGATCAAAAGGAAAGCGGAGCGGCGCCGCGGCCGCTCCGCCGCCGCAGCGTCTCGATGAGATCAAGTTATGAATACCTTCAACTCCGAAAAGGTCCGCTTGAAACCGCACCGCGATCGGGAACACGCCCGCGGTTCGATCACGCAGCTCATCGGCCAGATGTACAATTGCAGGCGCCTGCATCCGGCGCGGGGCTATCTCTCTCCTGCGGCCTGCGAGGCCACGCCCCCGCAGAACTCCAAGCACACGGCGGGGGCGTAATGAGTTTTTCGGGCATGCGGGAATCTATCGATCCGATGGATCAAAAGGAAAGCGGAGCGGCGTCGTGGCCGCTCCGCCACCGCATCGTCTCGATGAGTTCCCGGCTGGCTATTCCTCGGCGGGTTGCTCTCCAGCAGAGCCCGCTTCCGCTTGGCCAACCGCATGCTAGTATGAAGCAGCAACATCTCGCTGGCAATCTTTTTGCAGCGAATGGCAGACTGTCCCTAGTTTTTGTGTCTCACCCATGGGGTGCAGTCCAGTACTCATTCCCCATTTAATTTCGCGAGATTACATGGGGAAAGAGTACTCCGTCCCCGGTTTATTTCGAGAAGGTGGCGATGAAGCCGCCGCCCGGGCGGAGATCGGCGGAAATCGTATCCGCGCGCGCCGCGGCGATGTTCTCGATTTTCACTGCCGCGGCGTCGTCCGGGCTGTCCCGCACCAGCATCGCGCGAAAGTTGCCCGCGGGCAGGAACGACAGCGGGATGCGCACCGTTCGGGCCGGGACGCCGTTCATGACGGCCAGAAACCACAGGTCCCCGCGCCGCCGGGCGAAAGCCGCAACTTCGCCGATCTCGGAGACCGGCAACGCAATGGTCTCGTCCCAAACGCTCGGAAAGCGCCGGATCAGATCGACGGCCGGGTTATCGAGAATGCTCTTGGGGTGCGCGGCGTAGGTCAGCAGCGGCGAGGTCAGCATGGCGGCGCTGGCGATCTGGTGCGCCCAGGTGGTGTCGTTGCGGCGGTCGCCGAAATGCATCGGCGTGTAGTCGGCGTGCCCGGCCAGCATGCGCGTGAACGGCAGCGTCGCATCGTGCCGCGCCCGCATCGACTTCCGGGATTCCATGCCGCGCACCCCCTCGCGCGTCATCTCGTTGGGCCAGGTGCGCGCTTCGCCGGTGGGCTTGTTGGCGCCGTGGAAGTTGACCAGAATCCCGAATTCGGCCGCATCCTTCAGGCACGCCTCGTACAACGCGACCACCTCTTTGGCTTCGTGATCGAAGAAATCGATCTTCGCGCCAACCGCGCCGGCCCGCCGGCACAGCTCGAAGAACTTTCGCCGTGCGCTCGGATCGCGAATGTCCTTGCTGTGCTTCCACAGCCAGACGCCGACTCCGCGGCCGCGCGAATAATCGATGAAATCCTTGAGATCGCTTTCGCTCCACTTCGACCAGAAACCCTCGACCACGTGGTACTCGAAGCCGAGTTCGGAAGCCAGCCGCGAGAACTCCTTCATCCCCTCCAGGGTGGTTTCTCCGCCGTCTAGGTACCTCCAGACCGCGCGGCCGGGCTTGACCCACGCGGTCTTCAGCCCTTGCGGAAAGAACTTCGGATCGGGCGGCGGCGCGACGTTGTGAACGATGTCGCAGTTCACCAATGCGTTCAGATCGAGCCCGGCCATCACCACGCGCCACGGCGTCGTGATGGTCCCGGCGATGGCCGCGGGCTTAGCCATGCGCTCGAGGTCTTCCTTGTACCGCAGCCGGAAAGGGTATGAAGGCGGCACGGCGTGGCCCAGGCGCGCATCGAAACCGCCCTTGCCATCGGCCTGCAGCCCCATGCCGGCGTACTCGCGCAGGCCGCCTTCGGTGATCGATCCGTAACCGGCGCCGCCAGGCAGCTTGAAGGTCACGGGCGGCGCCGCCCAATCGCCGGCGGGCACGTCCTGGATGCGCTTCTGGTTGTGGTTGGCTTCGTAGTGCCCTTCGAAGTCGTGATACCAGACCACGCTGCCGGCGGGAATCCGGAACCCGGTGGCTTCATCCGGCACTCTGGTCGCGACGCCGCCGGGCACAACCAGACGAAACGCGACCCCGTCGTTGTAGGCTCGCACCTCGAGCGTATAGGCGGTCTGGCTCTTAGTGTGGGAGACGGGGATCTTCAAGCCATTGGACCGATCGACGGCCGTGGAATGCACTCCGTACCATGGGTAGGTCTCGTTGGTCCGGTAGCGCACCGCCTTGCCGAACAGGACACCGCCGGCGAGATTCACTCCGTCCACGGCGATCCCCAGCGGCGATCGATCGATCACCGGCTTCGACTTGAGAGTCACCGAATACTCGAGCCCGCCGCCGGCGAAAAGCTGGAACCGGACCTGCCCGTTCGGACTGGCGAGGGTGAGCGTGTCCGCCGCCGGCGCCAGTCCGGCGACCGAGAACAGAGCCAAGATGGTTGCGATCTTCATGGTTGCCGGCCGGCGAGCGGATTGGATGGCCATCCAATTGCGCCGCCGCGTCTAGCCACGACTATCCTAACTGTTTTTGACGGGGGTTGGTGGACCTGGTCGGATTCGAACCGACGACCTCTTCAATGCCATTGAAGCGCGCTCCCAACTGCGCCACAGGCCCACGAAGATCAACTATCTCAATATATCACACCGGAGGGTGGGCTTCAGCTCCGGGGGTAGTGTCTGAAAAGTGCGTTGATGAAAAACAGCGAGCGGCGCACGGCCTGCGCTATACTGCTTCCAATGAAACCGCTGTTTACGATTCACGCCGGGGAATACTTGGTCGGTCTTCATGTCCAGAAGTCTTTGAAGCTGAATGCGTGGATACCGGCTAAGGATATTGGCATCGACTTGCTCGTCACCGACAGCGACAACCTTCATGCTGTTTCGTTGCAGGTGAAATACGGCAAAGATTTTCTGCCAGAGATGAAGGCCGAACTGCGGAGCCCGCTCCGCTGCGTCAGTTGGTTCACATTGAACAGGGCGAAGCTCGATACGTCGCAAGCTCAGTTTTGGGTTTTTGTGCTACAAGGCTTCAAGAGCGATGCGCCCGATTTTGTGGTTATCCCAACGGCGGAGGTACAGCGGCGCATGACGGAAATCCACGGTTCTGATGGCGGGAAGCTCCAGAGCTACTTTTGCTCTACAGAAAACAACCAATGCTGGGAAACCAGAAGGCTGCGAGCTGATGACATGAAGCAGATTGCAAATGGCACCTTTGAAGACCCTGCTCGGGACTTCACGAAATACCTCAATGAGAATGGATGGGCCGCTGTAGCGAACAAGCTCAAGAGCTAGATGCGCCATCAACGCACATTTCGGACACTACCGCTCCGGGCCGCCCTCTGGGCGGGCTTCCGCCCCACTCAGTAGGTGCCGAACAGCGGCGCTATTGAAATCAGGCCCAGGCCAAGCACGAAAAGGATCAGCATGACTCCGATCAATGTCTTCACTCTGCGGTTGGCCCCCGCGAACTCCTTCCAGACCAGCAGTCCCCAGAGCGCGCTGATCAGGGTGGCGCCCTGGCCCAGAGCGTAGCTGACGGCGGGACCGACGTTGACTTCCGGCGGAGCGCTGGAGGCGGCGAAATTCGCTATCGTTCCGGTGCACCAGATCATTCCGCCCAGAAGGCCGAGCAGGTGCTGTTTCAGAGTCCCGCGGAAGTACAGAAACGGCGAAATCGCCGGGCCTTCGACCGGCATGTTCATGAAGACGACGCTGAAGAAGAATGTCGAGAGGAACACGCCGCACGCAAACACCAGGGCGATGGAGTAAGGCGCCAGGGCGAAATCGCCGGTTTTGCCGATCTCCACCATGGGATAGAAGCATCCCATCAACACGCCGCTGATCAGGCTCAGGGCAACGCCCCGGCCGGTTCGTCTGGGTCTGGGCGGTTGTCCCGGAACCGGCTTCTGGCTCCTGGCGTGCGCTTTGTAGGCCCGGGCGCACACCACAATGGCGCCGGCCACCAGCGCGGCGCCCCCGAACAACAGGCCCGGGTTTCCCTGCGGGGTGATGAAGTAGTTCCAGACCACGCCGATCACCAGCGCCAGGCCGATCCCGATCGGGAACGCGACGGCGAGGCCGGCCACGGTGATGGCCGCCACCAGCAGCATGTTGGCGAGATTGAAAACCACGCCGCCGGCAAAGCCCCAGAGAAGCTTGCGTTTGCTGGCGATCAGGAAGTTGTCGAAAGCCGTCAGGTCGTCCCCCACGGAACCGATGGTGAGGGCGGCGATGACGGCCAGCAGCAGGACGCCCAGCGAGTAGTCGAAATAGAACAACTCGAAGCGCCACTTTCCGGTCAGCTTGGTGGTGTTGGCCCACGATCCCCAGCAGATCATTGTGAGAAGCGTGAGCAGCAGTGCGGCGGCGTATGTGGTTGGGAGAATCATAGTCGTGTCACGTGGATTCCGGCTAAGACTTGCGGGCGCCTTTGACCTGGCCCGAAGCGGTTTCGCCTT
This sequence comes from Bryobacterales bacterium, assembly GCA_030693045.1. Lineage (GTDB taxonomy): Bacteria > Acidobacteriota > Terriglobia > Bryobacterales > Bryobacteraceae > JACQZT01. The sequence goes on from JAUYBU010000298.1 coordinate 6,209, forward strand.
TATAGGTTCCTTCGAGCGTATCGCCCGAGATCTTCAGCTCCAAAGTGTAAGTCGCTCCGTCGTAGTCGGTCTTGAAAATCAACTTCCAATCCTCGAGTTTCGGATCGACTATCTTCGTGGACCCGCGCGCGCTTTCCAAGGTTCCGGCGATCCGTCCGCCCTCTTCTTGAATCTTCAGCGTGAACTTCAGACCTTCGCCGTCGGGGGTTATCGCCGTGCAATCCCACGCGCCGGCCGCAACGCTCGCGGCCGTCAGGGCGCCGGCCAGAATCACGGCTAGAATCGCCGCCCGGGTCAAGCCGAGTGCTGTCATCGAGTTTTATCCTCCGGAGATCTGTTCTATAATAACACTCGTTCCCGAGACTGCGGCCGCGGCCGCGATCGGGACTTTCGTCGAAGGAGGTCGGGGATGGGACGGATAAAATTCGCGCTTATCGTGGCTCTCCTGGCGGGGCCGGCGTGGGCGCAACGGAACAAGCTGACTATCAACGCGGAAACGCCCGAGGGTCAACTGCTGGCCCAGATCGGGCAGGAGCAGGATGAAGGCAAGAAACTGGCGATGATGGAGGATTTCGCGGCCAAGTACCCGAAACACGAAGCCGCCGGGTGGGTTTACGAGCAGATGGTTCCGGCCTGTCTGAAAGCCGGCCAACTCGACAGGGGGCTGGCGGTGTGCGACAAACTGCTGACGCTGGACCCGGAAGACGCCATCTCGGCGCACGGCTGCCTCAAACTCGCCGAAGCAAAAAAGGACCCCGACGGGATCAAGGCGTGGTCGGCCCGGACGTCGCAGGTGGCCCGCAAGGTTGTTTCTTCGCTCCAGCCAAAGGAAGAGGACGAAGTCGAAGGTTGGAAGGTGCGGGTCGATTTCGCAAAACAGCTCGACATCTACACCGAGTACTCGCTGTACGCCGCCACGCTAGCCACTCCGGAGGCTAAGAAGAAGGCCGAATTGATGGCCGAGATCGAGCAGCGCAACGACAAGTACGAGCACCTGCCGATGTTGCGCGACCACGTCTTTCGCGCGCTCTGGGCGGCCAACGACATCCCTGGCGCCATGGCGATGGCCGGGCGGCTTTCGCTGAAGGGCCAGGCCAGCGACGAAATGCTGCTCGCGACCGCCGAGGGCGCGCTGAATCAGAAGGACTATGACACCGCCCTTCTGTTCGCCGGGAAGCTGATCGGCGCGCTGCCCGCAAAACCGAAGCCGGCGGCCGTCGCCGAGGCGGATTGGGAGGCGGGGAAGACCAAGGCGCTGGCCAGCGCCTATTACATCGAAGGGTCGGCCTACGCCAACCAGAACAAATACGCCGAGGCGGACAAGTCGCTGCGCGCCGGGTTGCCCTACATGAAGGACAACGAGCAGTTGCTGGCCGGCGCCTATTTCTACCTTGGCCTGGCCAACTTCAAGCTCGGCGACGCCAAGACGCCGGACACCGCCCGGCTTCTCGACGCCATCAAGTTCAACCAGCAGTGCGCGGCCATCAAGGGCCCGTTCCAGGCTCTGGCGCAGCGGAATCTCAAGGTGATTAAGGCGCAGTTCCAAATCCAACAATGAACATCCTGGTCCCGAATCTCGGCTCGACCTCGCTCAAGTACCAGTTGATCGAGATGCCGGCGGAGCGCACGCTGGCGCACGGCCGCCTGGAGCGCGTCGCCGACTTCCGCGCCGCCATCGGCGAAATCGACACCGGCGGCGCGGCCATCGACGCGGTGGCCTTCAAGGCCGTGCTCGCCGGCCCGCGCTATTGCGGCACGTTCGTGATCGACGACGAACTGATCGCGGCGCTGGAAGAGTACCTGCCCGCCGCGCCGGTGCACAACGCGATCTATCTGACCGGCATCCGCGCTTTCCGCGACGCCATGCCGGGCGTGCCGCTGGTGGCCGCCTTCGAGCCGGAATTCCACTCGACCATGCCCGAGTACGCCGTCCGCTACGGCGTGCCGGCCGTCTGGCGCGAGAAGTTCGGCGTGCGGCGCTATGGCTACCACGGGGCGTCGCACCAGTACGTGAGCCAGCGTGCGCCGGAAATCCTGGGACGCCCGCGCGAGAACCTGCGGCTGGTGAGCTGTCACCTCGGCGGAAGCTCGTCCATGTGCGCGATTTTGAATGGCCGGTCCATCGACACCAGCATGGGCTTCTCGCCGCAGTCGGGTCTGGAGAACGCCACGCGGCATGGCGAATTGGACGCCTTCGCGGTGCTCTACATGATGGAGCGCAACGGCTGGACGGTCGCCGACGTGCGGCCCCAATTGGCCCAGACCGGCGGCCTGGCGGGCCTGTCCGGCATTGCCGGCGGAGATGTGCGCGACCTCGAGAAGGCCGCCGCCGAGGGCCACCGGGATGCCGCGCTGGCCCTGGACGTTTTCACCTACCAGGTCCGCAAGACCATCGGCGCCTTCGCGGCCGCCATGGGCGGGCTGGACGCAATCGCCTTCACCGGCGGCATCGGCGAGAATTCCCCGCGCCTGCGCGCGGCCTCGTGCGCGGGCCTCGAGTTCCTGGGCGTCAAACTCGACGCCGCCCGCAATGAGGCGGGAGCGGGAGACCGGATCGTCTCGGCCGCCGATTCGAATGTCGGCGTAGTTGCGCTGGCGACCAACGAGGAGTTGGTGGTCGCGCGGCGGGCCTACGGGCGGCTGGCTTCCAGCAATTGCTCTTTGCGGTAGATCAGCGTGGACGTATTGTAGCTGGCAAGCTCGAAGCCGTGGCCGTGGGTGATGGCGTCGGTGGGGCAGGCCTCGACGCAGTAGCCGCAGAAGATGCATCGGCTGTAATCGATGTTGTAGACCTTGGCGTAGCGCTCGGCGCCCGAGATGCGAACCGTCTCCGTGTTATCGGCCGCTTCGATGTAGATGCAGTCGACCGGGCAGGCGGCCGAGCACAGGAAACAGGCGACGCACTTCTCCAGGCCGTTCTCGTCGCGCTTCAATACGTGCCGGCCGCGGTAGCGCTGCTCGAACTTCGGCGGCTCGTCGGGGTAGTTCTCGGTGATGGTCGGCGACAGCATCTCCTTCAGGGTGACGCTCATCCCCTTGGCGATTGCCGCGGTCGAACTCAGAACCTCGTTGATTATGCCAGGCATCCTATACCATCAGTGTAAATGATCGCGGATGGCGCGGCGGGGCCGCTGGCGCGCGGCCGGGCCGGGCGGACCATTCTGGAAATCGAAAGTCCGTTTCCGAACTGGCGGTAGGCCATAATGGACTCTGAACAGCCATGAAGCTTGGGACTCGATTCTGCATTCTGCTTGTTATAGCCGCGGGCGCGCATGCGCAGGACGCCGGCGCCGCAAGCCGGCCCGATCCTCGGGAAATTCCAGTCCCGCGGATCCGGACCGCCATGGGCGCCCTGCCGGGCGTGAATGAACTTCCGCTCCGCCGGGAGATGCCCGACGTAATGGTCATGAGCGACGGGAGGATGGTCAAGACCCGCCGGCAGTGGCAAGAGCGTCGCGAAGAAATGAAACGGATACTGGCCTACTACGCGGTCGGACAGATGCCACCGCCGCCGGGAAACGTGACGGGCAAGGAAGTCAACTCCGAGATCGTACTCGACGGGAAGGTGAAATACCGACTTGTGAATCTGACCTTCGGCCCGGAACGAAAACTCAGTTTGAACATCGGCGTTTTCACGCCGCTCGAGGGCGGTCCATTCCCGGCCATTATTTTGCAGGGTGGCACACCGCCCGGCGCCAGTCCGCTGCCGCGCCTGCCGCAGGGTCCCAACCAGGGACGCGGGGAAAACGTGTTGCTGCTGGTGGGCCCCGGGCCCGCCGCCGGGGCGAGCCCTCCACCTCGCGGGCCCTCCGGCGCACCGGCGAATGCGCAAGCGATGGCGAGCCAACTCGCGGACGTGTTCCGTCGCGGTTATGCGCTGGTGGTCTTCAATCCCAACGATTGTGCCGAGGACACCACTCTGCGCAACCTCGACGGGAGTTGGGCATTCCGCAACACCCGCTTCTATCCCGCCTACCCGGGCTACGATTGGGGCGTGCTCGCCGGTTGGGCGTGGGGCGCTTCGCGGGTCGCCGATTACCTGGAGACGGATCGCGCCATCGACAAGCGCAGACTCATCGTCACGGGCGCTTCGAGAAATGGAAAATCCGCCATGGTCGCGGCGGCGTTTGACGAACGATTGATGGGCGCGCCGGTTGTGACTGGCGGCGGCGGCGTGGGCGCCTATCGCTTCGCGGGACCGCGCAAGAGCGAAACCCTGGACATTATGCAGCGGAAGTATCCCAACTGGTTCTCTCCCAACCTGCACGAGTTTTGGGGACAGCCCGAAAAGCTGCCATTCGATCAGCACTGGTTTCTCGCGCTCGCCGCGCCTCGCCCGTTTATCGCACTGGAAGGCGAAACGGACACGATCTCCCTGCCGGAAGCGGTCCGGCAGTCGATGCTCGGCGCTCAACCCGCCTACGCTCTATTCGGCGCGAAGGATCGGATCGGCGTGAACTATGCCAAACACGGGCACGCGTTCACGGTGGAGGATCGGACCGCATTGATGGACTTCTTCGACAAGCATCTCCGCGACAGGAAGATCGATCGCCGCTTTGACCGGTTCCCTTCGGAGGCAGAACTCGATGCCGCCGCGGCCCGCGGCGCCGCGGCGCCGCCGCCGGTTCAAGCGGCCACCGAGCCGATGCGGGCGCGGGCCTGGAATGCGCTGCGAGCAAACCTGCAGGAGAAGAAATACCTGGACCACTCGCGGGCGGTCGAAGCCATCCTGCGCGAGTTCGCCGCGGCGAAGGGCGACGACCAGGAAGAGTGGGGTCTGGCTGGCCTGTTGCATGACATCGATATCGGCTCCACCGCGGGAGACCTCGCACGTCATGGCGTGGTCGGAGCCCAAGTCATCCGTGACCTTGGATTCAGCGCGGCTGTCGTTCATGCCGTGAACGCGCACGACGATCGCGCCGGCGTGCCGCGCACCAGCAGGCTTGACCATGCGCTCTACTGCGCCGATCAGGTCTACTGGTTGATCATGGTCAGCGGCCTCAGGTTCCCGTCGGAAGGATTCGACACCGCCCTCCCCGAAAAGATCTGGGAGCAGATTCAGGCGACGCCCTCAAAAGCGGCCATCCTTGGCGCCGTACGGAGCGAGTGCGCGGAAATCGGCCTCAACATGCCGCAGGCGATTGCGGCAGCGCACGCCGCCTTGCGAAAGCTCGCTCCGGACGCCGTTGCCCGATAGAGGAATGGGAAGCAATCCCCTTGGCCGCAAAACGCGCGTCCGGGAAGGCGCGCGGATGGCGCTCGGAGTCCGGCTTTCGGAAGCGAGCCGGCATCTGGATTGACGTTCTTGGGATCGGCCGCGCTTGACGAATCCTTCGCCGGAAAAAGCCACCACGCCGCCGGCGTCGACCAGGAAAAGCGTAGGAACCGTCGAGACGCCGAAGGCGTTGCTGGCGGGCTAGCCCTGCCCATTACCCAGAAGTGACGCGGGAGAGTGACGCATCGCTCAGCGCGAACCCCATCGCCATCAAACGCAATGCGGCGTAGCCCTGCCAGATCAGTTGATGACCGGGAGGCGGATCGTTGTTTCGTCCGAG
>JAUYBU010000395.1 GCA_030693045.1 Bryobacterales bacterium
AGGTTCCCATGGGGCGGGTCAGGATATAGACGCCGCCGACCTCGGTGGACATGGCGCCGCCGCTCAGCACGCCGCACAAGATTTCGACCATCATTCCCAGACCGCTGCCCTTATACCCGCCCAGCGGCATCAACAGCCCGCCCAGCGCGGTCGCAAGGTCGGTGGTCGGGACGCCTTCCTTGTCCATCGCCCAACCCGCGGGAATGGTGGTCTGGCCCGCCATCCAGGCTTTGAACATCTTGCCCATGGCGACCGTGGTGGTGGCCATGTCGAGCAGCCACGGGCGCGAGCCCTCCCCCGGCACCGACATGCAGATGGGGTTGGTGCCCACGCGCCCGTCCTTGCCCTGCCACGGCGGCACGCTGGGCGAGGCGTTGCACATCACGATGCCGATCATACCGCGCGCCGAAACCAGGCCCACGCCGTGCGCCTGAGCCAGGCGCACGGCGTGGTCGGCGCACGCTTCCGATACCACTTGTCCCTTCCGCGGCCCCGGGTCTGAATGTTGCCGGCCAGAAATTGGTCGACACAAAAAGTAAGCAGTTGCACGCCGTGCGAATCCACGCCGCGCAGGTTGGCGTAAACCAGGCAATCGGCGGTGACCGCCGCCGCCTCGGGCCGGCAGGCGCCGCAGGCTGCACTGGACTCTGCTCTGGTCGTTCAAGGCAAAGTCGCTGAAGGAGGGTCTCTTTGTGCCCTTCGACTCCGGCAAGGTTCACCTGCCATAGACGCCAGTCCGTGCCATCCATCTCTTGGCCTTGCCGAAGGACGAAAAGGAGGAAGTATCACGCTCGACCGGCCAGTGAAAACCTGGTGAGCGGTAGTCGTGCGCTACGGTCGTCGCGCGCCAGGACGGGGATGGTTGCCAGTGTTCAGCGTCGGCAGCGAGCCCGAAGCCGGGCGGTTGCCCGCGCTCGCCTGCCCGCTCAATTACCAGGGCGAATCCGTCGCCCGCGAACTGGCCGCGACCCAGACGCTCGAAAACCTCGATGCGTTCGGCCGGCGGTTGCAAGAAGTGCGCGACCGCTATCTGGCAGGTACGGAGCGGTGTGAATGCCAACCATGAACCTCTGCGATTTTTGTTCCGCGCCCGGCCCGGTCTGGCGCTATCCCGCCGTGACGTTCACGGACCTGTGCGGATCGCGTTGGGTCGAGGACTGGCAAGTGCCCCGCCCCGTAAACGCCTCCACGCACTTCAACGCCACGGGCGAGGCTTGCTGTTTCAGCGGTAGGCTTCGCGGCGGTTGCGAATGTGCAGAATCCGGATGATGTCCGGCTTCTCGTAGACGAAACGAACTCGCCAGTCTCCCGCGCGCAACCTGAGCTGGCGCCCCTCGCCTGCCAGCATCTTTACGTCGCCAGAGCCGGTTTGGGCAAACCGTTCGATGGCATCCTCCACTTGGTCCCGATCACGGTTTGGTAACCGTTCCAGATCTCTGGCCGCCTGCGGGCGAAACAGGACTCGTTTCATGCCCGGATGCGCCGAAGCTGTTCAAATGGGATGTCGGGAGACGCATCGGCCAGAGACGATGCCACCGAGGCTCGCTCTTCCTCCGTCTCCGGCTCGTCGTCCAGTGGCGCGGCCAGGATCGCCAGTTCCACTGGATCCGCCAACGCGCGCAGAACCTTGCGCGCCGCCGGCACATCGCTCTCGGGAATGTGGTCCACCAAGGTGTGCAACTCGTGGCGATCGATATCGGCCATAACACCTCCTCTTTCGAGTCTACTCCCGCTCTGCCGTAGCCGTGTCGAGTCCTGAAACTGGAAGGCATGGAAACAGGGCGGAAACCGGCATCGACAGCGGAACGGCACGCGCCGGGGCGCGGACCTTCCCTGGGGCCGAATTCCAGTGTGTCGGGGTGCACTTGGGGTGCGCCAGCCCATACTTTACTTCCGCCCCAGGCAGATAGGTCCTTTAGAATGTGGTTGGCCCGACAGAACTCGAATCTGTAACCTTACCGTGTCACGGCTGCTCAGAGCGTTATCGGGGAACTTCCTGCTGAAGAGAATGACTTGGCAAATGAGCGACGGCCCGGAAGTGCGGGAATTGTGCGGGAGAATAGCCACGGCTCGACGGAGTTGACTCACCTCCCGCCGCGATCCCCAAAATGCTCGCGAAGTCCGGCAGCGGTCCCGTCCAGGTTATACTGGTTCCGATGACGGTCCACCTCTCGCCTCACGGGCAGCAACTGCTCGAAGCGGCGCTCGCCCGCGGTGTGGGCCGCTCGCCCGAGGAGGTCGTCGAACGGGCTCTGGAAGCGGCTACCGGCGTAGCGGCCACGCTTTCCGAGGAAGAGCGGGAACGGCGGCGGCAGGCGGTTGCCAGCATGGTCGCTTTTCGGGAAGAGTACCATCTCACTCTCGGTCCCGGCGAACGCATCCAGGACCTGATTCACGAGGGCCACAAGTATTGAGCGACGACGTTGGGCGATCAGCAGGCTACCCCGCTCTCATCGCCCAGGATAGAGGAACTCCCGGCACGTGATGCCCGCATCCGTCAAGTCCACTTCCAGCAGCGTGTTCACGAACTCGCGCTCCCCGATGTGGGCCAGGGCAGCCCGGAAGAGCTCGCGCTGGAGCTTTGGAACCACGCTGGGCAAGATGATGACGAGGCCCGCATGGATTTCCTCCCGGCCGTAAAGGGCGGCGAAGTCGACGCGATTGTTCGTGACGAACGTATATTCGCAGGCGCGGATTCGATCCATCAACTGCCAGTCCTTGTATCCGCTCAGCCCGATGAAGTTGACGTGATCGCACACGTAGCCGCCTCGTGTGCCACGCCGATCAGTGACGTGTGCAAGCACTCGTCAATGAGAAGTTTCATCAACTCGCCAGGCGATTCCGGGTCGCTCTTCGCGGCTGCTGCCTGGCCCATGGACGTGCCGGCGGGCGTCCCCGGCGGGGAAAGGCCTTGGCGTAGACGGGCGCCAGTTCTACCGCCTTGCGGGTGAGCGCGGGGTAGCCTTCCAGGATCTCCTGGAGGGTCGCCCCCTGGGCGAGCATGCCCGCAATGGCGTGAACCGGGATGCGGGTCCCACGGTAGACCGGCGTGCCTTTCATGACATCGGGATCGGACACCACCATTCGCTCGGCTTGAACCAGCCGTCGAAGCGCGCCGTCCACCCGCTTTCTGGCGGCTTTGATTTCCACCACCAGGGCGCCTCCCTGCAAAACCGGAACCCTGTCGGCGTTGGGAGCCTGCTCGATCGCGCGCGCGATTTGCCGCCGTGTCGCGAGGGGAAGACACCGCAGCCCGCTGGCTTCGAGTTGGAGGTAGAGGACCTGAGGCTTCGACAACAGGCGATAAAGGCTCCGCCCTTCACGAACGACCTTCGGCCGGATGAGCCGGTATTCGATCGCCTTGTGGACGGCAGGCAAGGAAAGGCCGGTCACTGCCGCCGCTTGTGCCGGTGTGTAGGGATTGCTCTGCCTGGCCGTCACCATAGGTATAATTCTACCCTATCCAGGGAGGCTTTTCCAGCAGTCTGCGCGACCGGTGGCCGGATGAGACTCCGCTCGACAAGGTTGGGAGGATCGAAGCCGAGCAACGTGCTCGACTTTAGCGACATGCCCCAATTCCGCCAACGGCGCTCTTGTGGCGCGGGTCATCCGGCTGCATTCCCTCGGTCCAACTTCTGCCCGAGGGCCTGAATCTTGACAAGGAAAATTCAACGTGTCGCAGACCGACACGTGCGGCCTGCAAGCCGGAACCCGTACCGCCGCGGAGCCACCGCACTTCACTGATCTCTACATCCCAACCGGCTACATCCCGGACGTGATCTGGGGCGGGACGCGCAACCTCCGGGACGGTTGCCATACGTTCGGCAACATCCTGGACTTGGCAGCCTACCACGTTGTCTACACCGGCGAAGCGCGGGCCGTCGAAGCCTGATTGCGCGCGGCCGTCACGGTACGCGAGTTCCTACGGGCGCGGTACGGCGTGGCCTGCGGCCCGAGTGCGCGGTGACCGGAGCGACCTGAAGCGCTTCCGGCTGTGGATGGCGGACGCCCAGTGGAGGATTCGGAGAATGCAGACCGAGGCGCGCATCCGGCGCGCCGTACAGCTTCGCCGGGCGTGGAGAGCACGGACGCCCGCGACGGTGATGTGAACTTGGTGGAGTTTTCGTTCTCTCTTTTTCTCTTGCTTTCTCTCTCATACTGGTGTATTCTGTCAATATGAAGGTGACAGAGGAAGCTCTTAAATCAGACTCTCGGGTTGAGCGCCTGCTCAAGAACCCGAATTGGAAACCGGCAGCCGAGGCAGCTATCACCTACCTGTTGAAGGGAACGGAGTGTCCGATCACCTCGTGGCGGAAGTCATCCACCTGGGCTCAGGTGGAGATGGTTGCAAAGGAACTCTCGAACAGGGCAAGGTAGTCCGTATGAGCTTATCGAAGGAGGACCGTCTGAAGGCACTGGCCGATGCCCTCACCTTGATGCTTGAGCGCCTAGGTGACAAAGCACTCGACTCGGAGATCTTCTACATGAACGAGGACCCCTTCAACCGCGTGCCGAAGACAACATGGCGCGAATTGGAGGAATACGGCTTCACTGAGCGCTGCGATACTATCGGGCATCCTCAGTGCCGCCTCACTGGCTTGGGCTGGTACAACGCTCTGCTGGTGACTGACCGTCTTTCCGACCCGCAGTTCAATTGCCGGCTGTCCAAGCTCACTGCGGCGCTCAAGGACGCTGTGAAGGGCACACACGAGGATGCCTACCTGTACACCGATCAATTGGCGTCGGCGTCCGGCCTAACCGAGGACTTCGTCGTCAACGCCATTGAAAGCCGGTTGATTGACCGCCACTTCAGCATCCAAGGTGTGGAGTGGGAACACCAGTGGAAGTTGATACGAATACCCCTGGATTTCGGTCTACGGCCTCTGAATGCGCTCCAATGAGCGATGCCAAGGGTAATGTGTAACCTAGCTCTTGGGTAGTCTGCTTGCACGAATGGCTGCCAACTTCGCGGGAATCAGGAATGAATGCTCGTCTAAGCCGTGGATCATCCGCTCGATATCATCGAGCATCTCACCCGTGAAATCTGGGTGGCGATACCTCAGAAGTCCGTTTATCAACATCAGGACGTTGCTCAGGCCCCACAGTTTATTGTCCGTCAGAGGAAGATCTCGTTTCGCCTTTTGCAGCGCTTCGCCGAAATGGTCAACTTT
>JAUYBU010000500.1 GCA_030693045.1 Bryobacterales bacterium
CGCGGAACTGGTAGAATGAACCCCGACTCCGAAGACGCCGCCATCGAACAGCCCGCGATTGCTCTGTTCGCGGAGTTGGGGTGGGAGACGCTGAACTGCTACCACGAGAACTTCGGAAAGGTCTCTTTGCTTGGGCGGGAAACGATGGCCGACGTGGTACTTCCGCGCCGCCTTCACGCCGCGGTCGAAAAGCTGAATCCCGGCGTTTCGCCCAACGCTATCGAGATCGCCAAGCAGGAGGTGACCAAGGACCGCAGCGCGATGAGTGCGGCCCGAGCGAATCAGGCGGTCTACCGGATTCTCAAGGACGGCGTGAAGGTCACTTACAAACGGCGCGACGGCGAAGACGAAGAGGAGACCGTCGAAACGATCCGGCTCATCGACTGGAACGAAGCCGGCAACAACGATTTCCTGCTGGCTTCACAGTTCTGGATTTCCGGCGACTACGGCAAGAAGCGCGCCGATCTTGTCGGCTTCGTCAACGGCATCCCGCTGGTCTTCATCGAACTGAAGGCGTCGCACAAGAAGCTGGAACTGGCCTACGAAAAGAACCTGTCCGACTACAAGGACACGATTCCACAATCGTTTTGGTTCAACGGCATCGTCATCCTGTCGAACGGCACGAAGGCCCGGATCGGCAGCATGACAGCCGGGTTCGAGCACTTTGCCGAGTGGAAGAAGACCGACGACGAGAAGGAGCCCGGCCTCATCAGCCTGGAAACGATGATCCGAGGCGTCTGCGACAAGCGGAAGCTTTTGGACCTGGTTGAGAACTTCACTCTGTTCGATGAGCGCGAGGGCGATCCCCACAAGCTCGTCGCCAAGAATCACCAGTTCCTGGGTGTAAACAACGCCATCGCCGCCGTCGAGCGCATCCGGGAGAACCAAGGCAAGCTGGGCGTGTTCTGGCACACGCAGGGTTCCGGCAAGAGCTACTCGATGGTCTTCTTCAGTCAGAAGGTCTTGCGAAAGATCCCCGGCAACTGGACGTTCGTGATCGTCACCGACCGGGACGACCTGGACGGCCAGATCTACCGCAACTTCGCCAGCGCTGGAGCCGTGCTCGAAGACGAACAACGGGTTCGTGCCGGCAGCGGCGAAAGTCTGAAGCGGATGCTGAATCAGGAGGACCACCGCTACGTCTTCACGCTGATCCAGAAGTTCCGCACCGAGCGCGGCGAACGCTACCCGGCGCTCTCCACCCGATCGGACATCATCGTAATCACCGACGAGGCGCACCGCAGCCAGTACGACATCTTCGCCGCCAACATGCGGAGCGCCCTGCCCAACGCCGCTTTCATCGGCTTCACCGGAACGCCGCTGATGGCGGGGGAAGAGCGGACCAAGGAAGTCTTCGGAGACTACATCTCGGTTTACAGCTTCAAGGAATCCGTGGACGACGTGAACACGGTTCCGCTGTATTACGAGAACCGCATCCCGGAACTCCAACTGACGAACGACAACCTCACCGAAGAAATTGCCGACATCTGCGACCGGGCCGATCTGGACGACGATCAGGAACGGAAGCTGGAGCGGGAGTTCGCCCGCGAGTACCATCTCATCACCCGGGAGGACCGCCTCGAACGAATCGGGGAAGACATCGTGGCTCACTTCATGGGCCGTGGCGTGCTGGCGAAGGCAATGGTCATCTCGATCGACAAGGCGACGGCGGTACGCACCTTCGACGAGGTTCAGAGACACTGGAAGACCGCCCTTGCCAGGCTGCGGAAGGAACTCGCCGCCGCCGATCCGATGGACAGGCCGGAACTGGAACAGCGCCTAAAGTTCTTTGAGGAAACCGACATGGTGGTCGTCGTGTCGCAGTCACAAAACGAAATCGAGGAGTTCAAGAACAAGGGTCTGGACATCGCCACGCACCGCAGGCGGATGGTGAAGGAAGACCTGGAAGAGGACTTCAAGAACCCGGACCACCCGCTTCGCATCGTGTTTGTGTGCGCCATGTGGATCACCGGATTCGACGTGCCGTCGTGCTCGACCATGTACCTGGACAAGCCAATGAAGAACCACACGCTCATGCAGACCATCGCACGGGCGAATCGGGTGTTCCGGGACAAGCAGAACGGCCTGATCGTGGACTACGTGGGCGTGTTCCGCAATCTCCAGAAGGCGCTTGCCATCTATGGGGCCGCGCAGGACGGCGGCACTCCCGGCGACACACCGATCCATGACAAGAGCGAACTGGTGCGGCTGCTGCGGGAAGCGATCTCGAAGACGACCGCATTCTGCGTGGAACGGCGGATTGAACCGGCCAGGATTCGGGACACCAGAGGTTTCGAGCGAGAGAAGCTGAAGGAAGACGCCGTTGCCGCCTTGGTGGTAAACGACGAAACGAGAGGCCAGTATCTGAATCTGGCGGCAGCGGTGAATGGGCTCTTCAAGTCGCTCCTGCCGGATGCCGCCGCCTTCGAGTTCGGCCCGATCTGCAACGTGTTCAAGGTTGTCGCCGAGAAGATCCGCGCGGAGCTTCCGGTGGTGGACATTTCGGCCGTGATGGGCGAAGTTGAAGCGTTGCTGAACAAGTCCATCGCCGCCGACGGCTACGTGATGCCGCCCGTCTCGAACGACCCGGCGCGCTACATCGATCTGAGCCAGATCGACTTCGAGGCGCTGAAAGAGCAGTTCGACGGGGGCCGCAAGTCCATCGAGGTTCAAAAGCTCCGAGCCAGGATTGCCGTCAAGCTGGCGCAGATGGTGAAGCTGAACCGTACCCGGATCGACTTCCTCGAAGAGTTCCAAAAGATGATTGACGAATACAACGCCGGGTCCGCCAACGTGGAAGCGTTTTTCGCCAAGCTGATGGCGTTCACGAAGAAGCTGAGCGACGAAGAGAAACGCGGCCTTGCCGAGCAACTGACCGAGGAAGAACTGGTGATCTTCGACCTGCTGACCAAGCCCGAAATCACGCTCACGATTCAGGAGACGGCGGAAGTGAAGAAGGTGGCGAGGTCGCTACTGGAGAAGCTGAAGCGGGAGAAACTGGTGCTCGACTGGCGGAAACAGCAAACGACAAGGGCGATGGTGTTCACGACGATCAAGGACATTCTGGATCGGCTTCCGCGGGTGTACACGAAGGAAATTTACGATCAGAAGTGCGACGTGGTCTACCAGCACTTCTATGAGTCCTACATGGGGCAGGGCAAGAGCGTGTATGCGGTGAACTGAGGGCAGGGTGACGCTCAAAACGATTCGGATACCTGAACGAGAAGGGGCCGAACTGGTCGTCGGAACTGCCGCTGCGGTTGCGACATATCTTACGAGGAAGAAGGCGCGTCAACAGGAGAGATGAGATGAACGGAAGATGCTGCGTGTTTCAGCCGTTTGACAAGGGGCCCTACGATAAGCGGTACGAAGACACTATTGCACCCGCAATCAGAGATGCGAACCTTGAGCCATATCGAGTGGACCGGGATGATAAGGCGGTGATACCAATAGAAACCCTCCACGAGGAAATTCGGAGTGCCACAATTTGCTTGGCTGATATCACGACGAACAATGCAAACGTGATGTATGAGCTTGGCTTTGCCATCGCCAGTAGAAAAGACATAGTCATTATTAGTTCCACCCAACGAACAGAACGCTTCCCCTTCGACATCCAACATCGAGGCTACATCGAATACACGCCGGATTCCGCTAGCGACTTCGACAAATTGAAGAAGGATATCACCAACAAGTTGAAAGCGCTCTTGAAGGCGCAAGAACAGGTCCAAGAAATTGTGTCGGCTTCGCCCGTCAAGAGCACACAGGGACTTCAGCCTCATCAGATTGCCGCTCTTGCGTTCGTATTGGCAAATCGTGAGGCAGAAGCTGGCGTCGTTTCGACTTACACGATAAGACAGAATATGAGGAACGCCGGGTACACGGAGCTTGCCACGAGCTTGGCTTTGACCCACCTTTCCCGAATTGGTTTTGTAGAAACTATCGAAGACCACGATCTGAACGGCGAACCGTTCTTCCGCTACGGGCTTCTCACGCCAGGGGAAGATTGGCTGCTAGAGAATGAGCGCAGGTTCGAGCTACGACTTTCGGAAAGACCGCCTCGGCATCAGCGCACGACATTCGAGCAAGGAATCGCAGATGACGATGTGCCGTTTTGAGAAGGATAGCGCCTGGCAAACGCCCGGCGAGGCCATTGCCCCGCCATCCCGACGGATGTGCCCGCGGAGTGGAACAATGAGAATGTGCTCAAGATCGAGCGGCATCTCCGCGCGGTGCGGGAGCACCGCGGGGAGTTTGCCGAAGAGGTCCGGAGGTTTCTTGTATGAGAGTCGCGTATAGTTTCAGCGTTTTGCGTTACGTCCATGACCCGGTGACGCAGGAGTTCATCAACATTGGCGTCGCCGTGTTCTCTCCGGAAGCCAAGTACCTTCGCGCGGTTTGCACTACCAGGTACGGCCGGATCACACAGATGTTCCAGAAGATCGATGGCGACCACTTCCGGCAACTGGCCCGGTATATTGAGAACCAGATTTGTGCGGAGAGCCGTATTTACGAGTCCGCCCTGCCGTTTGAATCGGGCCCGGCCATTGAAAACCTGCTGGCGAGGGTTCTGCCGCCCGACGATAGTGCGATCCAGTTCTCGAAACCCGGCGTGGGCCTGAGCGGGGATCTTGACCGGACGTTGGACGGGTTGTACCAGCGTCATGTTGAGCAATATACCGTCGCCGACGAATCGCCTCGGCAGGGGAACGCGGGACGGCAACCCGCCGGGGATTCGTAACGACAGAATAGAACTCGCAGAGCACCTGGGAGGTGAGATACAGGGTGGTGGCGGGGTCGCGGGCGGCCTCGATCAGCGCGCGCGAAATGGCGTGCCGCGGAGCGCCGGCCTCCACGGCGTATACCAAGATATTGGCATCGAGCACTCCCGGCTCAACGGACATCGTCGTAGATGTCCCGGCGGTGAAGGCTGCCGCGCACGCCGAGATGCCAGACAGGTAGTTGTGGAGCCGCGCCGTTGGTGGCGCCCGCCGGCAGATCGCCGGCATCGTTCAGGAGGCGCTCCAGGAGAGCGTCAACGGAGAGGCACTGCTCCCTGGCCTTCGCCGCGAGGCGGGCTTCGGTTTCCAATGAGATGTCGAGACTCATAGGGTCGTGCTCCTGTTCTTAGGGTATCGCATGAGCGCGGGCGAAGGAATGCGCGCGGGACGTTATAGATCTCGGTGAACTTGCGGCCGTCGCCCGGAATCGAGAACTGCTGGAACTCGTTGAGGGCCTGGCGGCCGAGGGTGCGGCGGTCGACCAGGAAGAGAATGCGCCGGGCGCCGGCGTGGGCGATCAGGCGATAGACGAAGTTGCAGGCGGTGAAGGTTTTTCCGCTGCCCATGGTCATGTGGATCAGGGCGCAAGGATGGTTGCGGGCAAGCGACTGTTCGAGGTTGGCGATGACGCGGTGCTGGTGGTCCCAAAGGCCCTCGCGGGGCAGAGGAGGCATGATGCGCAAGCGGCCTCGCAGGGTGGAGCCGGGCGATTTGAGATCGGCTTCGAGCCAACCGGCAAGCGTTTCGGGGCGATGGAAACCGAAGACCGGACGGCTGCGCGCGTCGGGTTCGAGGAAGCTTGTGAATCGCGTCTCGACGCCAGTGGACTGATAGCAGAACGGGAGCGGGCGGCGCGGCGCGGGCAGATTCAGGGGAAGCCCTTGGCTGTACTTGGCGGTCTGGATCTCGACGCCGATTAGGGGGACACCGGCCTTCTTGGCTTCAATCACACCGGCTGCGTATCCATCGACGTACAGGAGGTAGTCGGCAAACCCGTGCCCAGGAGCGAGCGGGAATTCGCGAATGGCGATACCCCGGCCAGCTTCGATGTTGATGCCGTCGCGATTTTGGATCATCCAACCGGCGGCGGTCAGCAAGCGGTCGATGTTAGCGCGGGCGCGGTCCTCTGGCCGGCCCTCGGCTGGGATGGTCATGGGCGGTTCATAGTGTACCTCACAGCATAGCGCGGCTTAGGCGCTGCCGGCTCTGGTGGATGAACTCGGCCCCGCCTGATGTGCATAGATCAGGTACCATACGACAGAAGGCGAGCGCGGCGACGTGTTCTCGGGCCTGAGGTCAAGAAAGGCACTCTGCCATGGAACTGAAATCCATTAAATCATTCAAGAACGGCCGTTGTGCTACGCGCTGCCGGGGTTTGAGCCGCTGGAGATGATTCAGCGCCTGGCCCGGGAACTCGGAATGACGATCAGCATCTGCAGTTGAGTGAGCAATGATGCCGGTTCGAGATTGGGCGGCCATCCAATACCGGGGCTGGAGGGCTTTCGCCGGGCGTCAGGGGCCGTACCTGATCCTGCTGTCGTTTCTGGTGGGCTTCCTTTTTATCTTCTTCTTCAACCGGATCGTGATCTCGATTCATCCCGGCGAGCTGGGCGTGCTGTGGCGGCGCCTGGGCGGCGGAACGGTGATCGACACGGTGTACCGCGAGGGCCTGCACATCATCCTGCCGGTCAATCAGATGTACATCTACAACGTCCGCAAGCAGCAGTTCACCGACACCATCGACGTCCTGACGGTGGACGGTCTCACGGTGAAGGTGCGCTACTCGGCGCGCTATTTTCTGGACAAAGACACTCTTCCGCTGCTGCACCAGCGCGTGGGACCGGATTTCGTGGAGGTGGTGGTGCGTCCGGAGATGCGGGCGGTGATGCGGACCGTGTTCGGACAGTACAAGCCGGAGGAGATCTACACCACCCAGAAGGCCATTCAGGAGCGCGTGAGAAACCTCTCGAAAACGCACCTGGAGGCGCGCTTCGTTTCCCTGGACGACGTTCCGATCGAGAGCATCACGCTGCCGGCGCGGATCTCGGAGGCCATCGAGGCCAAAATGGCGCAGCAGCAGCTTGACGGAGAGTACGTGTTCCGGCTGGCGGTGGCCGCCAAGGAGGCCGAGCGCAAGCGCATCGAGGCCGGAGGCCAGAAGGTCTACAACGAGATTGTCGAACGCACGCTGACCCCCGCGGTGCTCTCCTGGCACGGGATTCTGGCGACTCAGGAGCTGGCCAAATCGCCCAACGCCAAAGTGGTGGTGGTGGGCGCGGGCAAAAACGGCCTGCCGCTCATTTTGGGAAACGACTAAATTTGCCGGCGCTGGGGTTCGCGCCGCCGCCCATCTTGGGAAAAGGTTGAAGGATGAAGAGACTGTTTTTGCCGGCGCTGGCGATTGGGCTGATCGGGTTCGCGATGCCGCCCCAATGGCGGTCTTTCGAGCGCATGGGGGAGCGGCGATTCGAAGTTCTCGGCCGCCCGTCGAAGGAGATTCTGGTGGGGGTTTGCTGGCCCTTTGCGGTGAACCGGGACGGGATGGCCGATGGTCTGGAACTGGCGCGGGAAGAAATCAACGCCGGCGGTCTGGCCGGCGGCCTGCCGATTCGCCTGGTGCTGCGCGACGACGGTTTCGACTGGGAAAAGACCAAGCGCACGGCCATCGAATTCGCCGATACCCCGGGCATGAGCGCGGTGATCGGCTACTACGACGACAGCGCGGCCATCAAGGCTTCGGTGGTGTACGAGACCAGCCGGTTGCTGCATCTGGTCGTGGGCGCCAACAACACCGCCATGACCGCCCACGGATACCAGTACAACGTTCGCACCATCCTGTCCAGCGAAAAGATCGCGCGCGCGCTGGCCCGGCTGACGGTGGACCGCGGGCACCGGAAATTCGCCCTGATCTGGGAAGAGGACGCCTTCGGGGAGGACCTGGCCTATCAGTATCGTGTCGCGCTGGACGCGCTGGAGGCGGAACTGGTCTACCAGTGGTCCTACTCCCGCGCGCGCCCCGACTTCCGGATGCCGGTCAACGAACTGAAGGGGATCGACGCCGACGTCATCTTTTTCGCGGGACTGGAACCCTGGGCCGGAGACTTTCTGCGAGTGGCGCGCGGGGTGGGCATCCGGACGGAAATCATGGGAGCCTTCAGCGACACGCCCGCGATGCGCCAGAGGGCCGGGGCGGCGCTAGAGGGAGCGATGTACTTCGATTTTTACAACGTGGACTCGCCCAGCAGAGAAAACCGGGCCTTCGTCGGCAAGTTCCGGGCGCGCTACGGGAGGAAGCCGGACGTCTGGGCCGCGCAAGGCTACGACGCGCTGCACATCCTGGCGAAAGCGATCCAATCCACGAATTCCCGCAATCCCCTGGACCTGGCCTACGCCATCCGCTTCATGGACCCCTGGGCCGGCGCCAACGGCCGCTACAAATTCGACAGCCGCGGCGAACTGGACGACAAGCCGCTCTTCCTCAACGCCTTCCGCCACGGCGCGCCGATAACAATCCAAGAAAGCCGCCCCGCGCCGGCGCCATCCAGCCCATGAGACCGCAATAGCCGGAG
>JAUYBU010000506.1 GCA_030693045.1 Bryobacterales bacterium
TTCGGGGACGGCGTCCCCGAGTCCGTCAAGCCTCCGTTTCCCTATTTCGTCCGGCGGACGCTACGATGCGGCGTGCCGAGGTGCGCCTGCCGTGTCCACCGATCTGTCCGGTCTACCCACACCAAACAGCGAAGAGCCCTATACACGTGTGCCCGGCTACGCACCGCTGGCTATCGCGCGCCATCGCCACCGACCCGGATTTGATGCCGACCGACGAGCTCACGGGCAACCTCGACGCCAACTCGGCGCAGGAGGTCCTGACGCTGCTGTCGCGCCTGAATCGCGAGTTCGGCAAGACCATCGTCATGGTGACGCACGACCCGCACGCGGCCCGCTTCGCTTCATGATCCGGTACCTCGAAAAGGGCGAGCTTTTGCCCGAAGGCCAGACGCCCGCCGATTCGACATGACTCCGGTCTCGTCCTGGTGGCACGGCCTTCAGGGTGTGTGCCATCGCTTCGGGACGCCTCGACAAGTCGGGAGACATATTGCACCACGCGCCGCATCCCACGCGAGGGTACGTGATCCGGGTTGCGGCGAGGCCGCGCTGTGGGACAATCGCCGCCATGGTTGAGGTCTCCGGCCCGGTTTGCCGGGTCCGCGAGATCGGTGACTTACCGCCCCGGGATGCAATCGAGATAAACTGAGTCACGTGGACTCGATACTCACCGGAATTCTTCACGAGTTTCGCATGGGATTGGAGCAGATCTATGGCGACCGCCTGCGGAACCTGGTGCTGTTCGGCTCGCAGGCGCGCGGCGACGCCCTGGCCGGCTCCGACATCGACGTGATGGTGGTGCTCGCCGGCGATGTCGACGCGGGTTCCGAAATATTCCGCACCAGCGAGCTCAGGTGCGCGCTCTCGCTCGAACATGACGTGGTGATCTCGTGCATGTACTTGCCCGAGGCCGAGTACCGTGCGGGACAGAGCCCTCTGCTGCGAAATGTTCGCCGGGAAGGAGTCGCGGCGTGACACCGGATCAAGAGGCCTTGATCGACAGGGCCCGGCGCAGCCTGCGGGCGGCCGAGCTGTTGCTCCGCGAAGGAGAACCCGGGATTGCAGCCTCGCGCGCTTACTACGCCATGTTCTACGCCGCCGAAGCGATGCTGCTCAGCCGCAATCTGAGTTTCTCGAAACACTCAGGCGTCATGGCCGCATTCGGGCGCGAGTTCGCCAAGACCGGCGCGGCGCCATCCGAGTTTCACCGCTGGCTCATGGACGCATTTGACGCCCGCAACGTTGGCGACTAAGACATCCACCGGCACCTGACAGGCGAGCAGGCAGCCGAGCACCTTCGCCGGGCGACGATCCTGATTGAGGCAGCGGTGGAGTTCCTGCGACGACAAGAGTGAAGCACGATTCGCTTCGACCGTCGAAGCCACGTGGGTACTGCTCAAGTCCTGCTCATCGCTGATACGGCCGTCCCGTGCGAAGGGAAAGGAAACTTCAGTCCTCGATGATTTCGACCCGGTAATCCTCGATCACCGGATTGGCCAGCACGTCCTGCGCGATCTGCTCGATTTCCGCGGTGGCGGCGGCGCGGTCCACGCCGGGCGTGAGCGTCAGTTCGAAGAACTTGCCCTGCCGCACGGCGGCGATGCTGCTATGGCCGAGGCTGGCCAGAGCCGCGTGGATCGTCTGTCCTTGCGGATCCAGCACGGTGGACTTGAACGAGACGTAAACACGGGCCTTCATGGGTTCTTTCATTGTAGCGCGGACGGGTCAGGGCAACACCGCCTCGGCCCACTGCTTGGGCGCGGGGTGATCCGGCGTGGCGTCCTTCTTCGGTTCGATGATGCCGTCGGGCGGGTAAAGCGCGCGCCAGCGATCGACGCGCGCCGCGAGGTCCTTTACCACTTCGAGATGCTTCGCCGCCAGGTCGTTCTCTTCGCGCAGGTCCTGTTCCACGCGGAACAGCATGTTGGTTGCCGCCTCGTTCTTCCGCGAGATCTGGCGAACCAGTTTCCATTCGCCGTGAAAGACCGCATAATTAAAAGCCCCGTCGCCGGACGAGCCGAAGAAGATGTCCTCTTCGCGGCGCGCCACGCGCCCCTGCTCGATGGCCGGCCACATATTCCGTCCGTCGAGCGGCAAGCGGTTTCGAGGTTTAGCGCCCGCCGCCGCAAGCGTCGGGAACAGGTCCATCGCGGTGAGGAACTGATCCGAGCGGCCGGGCTTGAGCCCCGCCGGCCAGCGCATCAGCGCCGGCACGCGGATGCCGCCCTCGAACGTCGAACGCTTGCCGCCGCGTAGCGGATCGTTATTGGCGCCGATCCCGGTGGGGCCGCCGTTGTCGCTGAAGAACAGCACCAGCGTGTCGCGGGTCATGCTCTCGCCGTCGAGAGTGTCCAGCACCCGGCCGATGGCGTCGTCCAGATACTCGGTCATCGCCGCGAACGTGCGCCGCCTTTCGTCCTTGATCTTCGGGTAGCCGCCGGCGAATTTCGGGGGCGGCTGCAACGGCGCGTGCGGAGCGTTGAAGGGCACATAGAGAAACAGCGGCCTGTTTGGGTCGCGGCCGCGGATCAGGCGGGCCGCCTCGCGCGCGATCAGGTCCGTCGAGTAGCCTTCCTCGTGAAGCGTCTTGCAGTCCCGATGCCAGTCCAGCCCGCCCTCGCGGTCGTGCGTGTAATAGTCGATGCGTCCGTTCAGGTGGCCGTAGGAGCGATCGAAGCCGCGCGAATTCGGCAGGAACTTCCGGTGGGTATGGCCCAGGTGCCACTTGCCGGCCATCGCCGTCTGGTAGCCCGCGGATTTCAGGCTCTCGGGAAGGAAGTGCTCTTCCGCCGGCACGCCGTGCGGGTCGAAAGGCTCGATGGTCGCATACACCACGCCCTGGCGAATGGGCGAGCGGCCGGTCATCAGGGCCGTGCGCGTGGGCGAGCACAAGGGGAACGCGCGGAAGCGTTCGAACCGCACGCCCTGGCCGGCCAGACGGTCGATGCGCGGTGTTCGGATCTCGCTTCCGTGATAGCCGACATCGTTCCAGCCGAGATCGTCGGCCAGGAAGATGACGATGTTCGGCCGCGGCGGCGCCGCCGAAAAGAGCGGACCTGCCAGCGGAAGCGAGAGAAGCTGTCTTCGATTCATGGGCTGTCCTGCATCGTAATACACTCCAAGCCCGCCGCGGCGGGCGTAAAGTAGAACTTAATGATCAGTCGCAGAGAATTCCTTGGCACGGCGGCGTCCATGGCGCTGCCGGCGGCGGCCGCCCCGTCGCGACCCAATATTGTCTTCATCCTCGCCGACGATCTCGGCAACTTCGACCTCGGCTGCTACGGCCAGAAGCTGATCAAGACCCCGAACATCGACCGCATCGCCGCCGAGGGCATGCTGTTCAAACAGGCTTACACGGGAGCGACCGTCTGCGCCCCCTCGCGAAGCTGCCTCATGACCGGCCAGCACACCGGCCACACCACCGTCCGGGCCAATCAGTCGCTGCGCACCAAGCAGCGCGTGCCGCTCAACGCCGGCGACGTCACGGTGGCGAAGGTCCTCAAGGATGCCGGCTATGCGACCGGTATCTTCGGCAAATGGGGGCTGGGCGAGCCCGAGACAACCGGCCTTCCCAACCGCCACGGGTTCGACGACTGGTTCGGCTTCCTCAACCAGGACCACGCCGTCGATTACTACACCGACTATCTCTGGCGCAACCAGAACAAGGAAATTCTCAAGGGAAACCTGAACGGCGGAAAGAAGGAATACACGACGGACCTTTTCACCCGCGAAGCCAAACGCTTCATCCGCCAGCACCAGCGCGATCCGTTCTTTCTGTACCTGGCCTATACGACGCCGCACAAGGACCTGATGGTCCCGCGCGACGAGTGGTACTCGCGCGAGAATTGGTCCGAGGACGACAAGCTGTACGCCGCGATGACCACCTGGATGGATCGCGGTATCGGTGAGGTGACGGCGCTGCTTAAGGAATTGAAGATCGACGACAACACGCTGGTGTTCTTCTCCAGCGACAATGGCGCGGGCCACAAATCGGGGATTCCGCTGTTCCACAGCACCGGCCCGTTTCGCGGGGCCAAGGGTGAGGTGTGGGAAGGCGGCATCCGCGCGCCGATGCTGGCGCGCTGGCCCGGCAAGATTAAGGCCGGCGTGGTCAGCGAGCAGCCCTGGGCCTTTTGGGATTTCCCGCCGACGGCGGCGGAACTGACCGGCGCGAAGGCACCAGCGAACATCGACGGCATCTCGGTCGCGCCCACGCTGACGGGAAGGAAGCAGCCGCAACACGAGTTCTTGTACTGGGAAAATCACGGCAGGCGCTTTGAGCAGGCCGTGCGCATGGGCGACTGGAAGGCCATCCGGCAAGGGCTGGACGGCAAAGTCGCGCTCTACGACCTGGCCTCGGACATCGGCGAGACCACCGACCTGGCGCTGGAGAACCCGGGCGTGGTGAAGCGCATCGAAGAGATCCTGCGCACCGTGCGCACGGAGGCGCCCGAGTACCCGATAGGGGCGGGCCGCGAGCGGAAGAAGGCGGTCAAGGGTTGAACACGCGACAGGCGGTGTCCCAGAGAATCGCGGCGCGTGTTTCGGCCGGCACGCTCAGCTCGAGGATTTTTCCGATTTCCGCGTCGAGATTTTCCGGTAAGTCCGAGCCGATCATCAGCCGCGACGGCTCGACGTGCGCAAGCACCGTCAGCACCTGGTGCGGCAGGATCGACGACAGCTCCAGGTAGATGTTCGGGCAGAACGAGGCGGCGACCACCGCCTCCAGCGCCAGCAGCGTTCCCCCGCAGTGCGCCAGCACCAGCTTCAGCCCGGGAAACTTTCGCGCCGGCATCATGAACAGCGATGGCAGCGACAGCGGAACGCCGCTGCCGGTGTGGCACACGACGGTCAAGCCGTGTTCCAGCGCCGTTTCGAAAATGTAATCGCTCCGGCTGAAAAAGACGTTGACCGGCTGATACTGCGGCTGGAGTTTGAGCGCCCGAAAACCATACTGCTCGACGCACCGGCGGACCTCTTCGCGAAACCGCGCTTCGGCCAGGAACGCCGGCAGGTACGCCGCTCCCGCCAGCCGGTCCGGGTGCGCGAGCACGGCGCGCCCGATCTCATCGTGGGCCGCGCGATGATCTTCGACCACGGGAAAGGGAATCGCCAGCGCGCGGTCGACGCCGGCGCGGTCCATGTCCCGCAGCAGGTCGCTGGCCGTGTAAGTCTGCCCGCTATGCACCGCCGTGCCGATATGCGTGTGAGTGTCGTAGATCCGAAAACCGCTCTTCATGCTTCCGCGCTCCGGATGGCCGCGGCAATCCGGTCGCCCATTTCGGTTGTCGAAAGCGGTCCGCCCAGATCGCGCGTGCGGTTCGCCGGGTCGCTCAGGACCTGTTGCGCAGCGCTGCGAATCAGCCGCGCGCCGCGCCGCGCCGTCTCGGTGTCCCACCATTCCAGCATCATGGCGGCCGACAGAATCGTCGCCACCGGGTTGGCGATGCCGCGGCCCGCGATGTCTGGCGCCGAGCCGTGCGATGGCTGGAAGACCGCCCAGCGGTCGCCGATATCGGCCGAAGGCGCCATGCCCATGCCGCCCACCAGCGCCGCCGCCAGATCGGAAATGATGTCGCCGAACATGTTCTCCGTCACCAGGACGTCGAAGCTGTGCGGGCGCTCGACCAGGTACAGCGACGCGGCGTCGACATACACGCGCTCGGTCTCTACATCCGGATAATCGCCGCTCACCTGGTCGAAGACGCGCCGGAAGAACGCCATCGACGGCAAGACGTTGGCCTTGTCCACCAGCGTCAGCTTACGCCGCCGCCGCCGGGCCAGCTCAAACGCGGCGCGGAACAGCCGCAGCGAGCCCGCCCGCGTCACTCGCATGTTATCCACGACTTCGTCCGCGTCGTCTGCGTACTTTTGCAGGCGCGAGGAGAACAACCCTTCCGTGCTTTCCCGGACGATGACGAAATCGATTTCGCCCGCCACGTAACGTTTCAGCGGCGTGTGCTGAGGCTGAAAGAGGTAAATGGGGCGCAGCCCGCAATACAGATCGAGTTTCTCCCGCAAATCGATCTGGGGCGTCATCTCGACGCCGGTGGGCCAGCGCACATTTGGCAAGCCCATCGAGCCAAGCAGAATGGCGTCGTACTCCTTGACCCGTTCCAGAGTGGCCTCGGGCAATGGATCGCCGCTTCTCAAATACTCGCCGGCGCCAACCGAAAACTCGGCGAACTCGAAGCTCAGCGGCACGCGCGATTGAACCGCGTCCAGCGCCTTGAGCGTCTCCCGGATCACGTCCGGCCCGATACCGTCGCCCGGTAGGACTGCCACGCGGTAAGTCGATCGATCCGTCACGCTCCAGTCACCTGTTTGAGAAGAGCGAAGAACGCTTTCTTCCGTTCGGTGTTGATCCCCCAGTTCACTGGAGGACACTGGTGCCCGTCCACGTAGTTGCTCTTGCCCGGCTCGAAGTAGCCCCACGAAGCGTAGGCTTTCACCGCGGCCATCATGTTGTTCAACGGTTTGTCGAAATCGAAGTGGTCGTCCTCGTTGAACAGAATGGGCATGGGACGATAGCCGGAAACCTTGCGCGTCTGCTCCACCATCTGAGTGATGCGGTTCGGGTCGCTCACGCCGTTGCCGTGCACCAGCAGGAAATCCGACGACCGGACCACGTTTTCCAGTGGCACGAACCCGCCGCCATAACTGGTTCCCACGAGTAAGCGCTTGCCGCCCGCGGCGATGCCCTTGGCCATCTCGATCAACTCGTGTACTCGGGGGGGTTGGAGGATAGCGTGGTCGTAGGCTCTGACGTTGCTCTCGTTGCAGATTTCGAGCAGCACATTCCCGTAACTCTTTTCGAGAATCCACTGCACCGTATTCCGCACCGCCGTTTTCACCGCCTCCTCGTCCTTGACGCGCTGGTCCTGGCCGAAGTAGAAGACCCCAACAATCGGCGCCATGCCCAGTTCGTCGGCGCGGTTCAGGATGCGCTCGAACCGTCCCATGTAGTCCGGGCGCAGAGAGCCATCCGCCTCGATGGCCGAGTTGTGCCAAGGCTGCGCTTTCGAGTAGCCTTCCGGACTCCCGCCCTGAAGGTTGAGGGTGAAACTGAGCAGGCCGCGACGGCGCCATTCGGGCATCGCCGCGATGAACTCGCGCGTGTTGCGCTCGGGGTCCCATTTGCCGGTGTCCGGATAGTTCCACCTGGAGCGCGTTTCCGGGTTCCGGTCGTCGAAGGTTGCCTGCACCGCGCGGATGTTCATGAGCAGGCCTTCGATCTTCGCGCCTTGGTACTGGCGGCTCTTGTAAGTCGGCTGACCGTTAATGTAAAAGGCGTCGCCGCGAATGGAGACAGTCGTCCTTCGCTTGCGCTGGGCCGGCGCGGTCGTCGCCAGCGCCGGCGCCAATGTGAGAAATGCCCGTCGGTTCATGAAAGCTGCGTTTCCTTTCCGGCTGCGCGTCGCGGCTTTCCGGAGGCCGGCGCGTGCATTGATTCATCATATACAAAGTGATGCGCGCACCGCCGCCTCCGAGCCTCCGAGCGGTTCGGCACCGCAGCCGCGGATGATCTGCGAGTAAGCTGATGTTATGACTCGGCGGACGCTTCTCTCCATGTTGACCACGGCCGGCGCGGCGGGCGCGCAGAAGTTCCTTCCCGGAATCCCCAACCTGGGTGTGAAAGCTGACACGGGGCCAATTCGCTCGGAATCCGGCGTGGGGGCGCTTATGCCGTGGGCCGACGCGCTCTGGGCCGTGACCTACAACTCCCACACCTACAAAACCGGCACGGGTCTGGGCTTGTACCGGATCGACGACCAGCTCGATATCCAGATGGTGCATAAAAGCGACGGCACCCACGCCAACCGCTATGTGCATTCGGCGTCCAACCAGGTTTTCATCGGCCCCTACGCCATCGACATGCGGGGCCAATGGCGCTTCATCGAGGCGCTGAAGAACGACCGGCTGACCGCCACCATGACCCACCTCACCGACCCGGACAATCGCGTCTACATGCTGAGCATGGAAGGGCTACTTTACGAACTCGACGTTTCGACTCTCAAGCCCACGCTGTTGCTCGACCTGAACAAGCAATTCGGAATCAAACGGCCGCACTTCAAAGGCGGCTGCACGGCGCAAGGCCGGGTGGTGGTGGCCAACAACGGCTTCTACGAATTCGGCGACCTCCAGGCCGGACTGTTCGAATGGGACGGCAAGAACTGGCGTCCGCTAAGCCGCAAGCCGCACATGGATTGCGCGGCGCGCAACGACATGGGCCAGGTGCTCTATGCGACTGGCTGGGACGAGTCCAGCGTTCTGTTCTGGGCCCTGGTGAAGGGCCAGTGGAAGCGCTACCGCCTGCCCAAAGCCAGCCACACCTTCGACCACGCGTGGCAGACCGAGTGGACGCGCATCCGCGAGGTCGAAACCGAACGCTTCCTGGTGGACGTTCACGGGATGTTCTATGAGTTGCAGCCCATCGCGTTCCAGGACGCGGTGTGGGGCGTGAATCCCATCTGCGCGCATCTGCGGATCGTCCCGGACTACTGTTCCTTCCGCGGCCTGTTCGCGATGGCCGGCAATCAGAACACGCCCAACCGGGACAACAACCCGCTGGGCGGGCAACCGCAGTCGGGCATCTGGTTCGGCAAGACCGACGACCTCTGGCAGTTCGGCAAGCCCAAGGGCTGGGGCGGCCCGTGGCGCGCGGTCCCGCTCACGGCGGGCGAGGCTTCCGACCCATTCCTGATGACCGGCTTCGACAAGAAGGTGCTGCACTTGAAGACCGACAAACAGGCTCTGATTCGCATCGAGGTCGACTTCCTCGGCATGGGCTCGTGGGAGACGTACGAAAAGCTGACCGTGCCGGGCTACAAGTACCACGTCTTTCCGGCCGGCTTCAGCGCCCACTGGGTGCGGCTGGTCGCCGAGAGCCAATGCACGGCCACGGCGGAATTCATTTACACCTGAGGAGCGTTGGTGGCGCGCTAAAATGGAAAGGATGGAGGCGATCGTCGCCAAGTTCGCGAGTCACGACGAGGCCGAGCAGGCGACGCTCGCTTACTATCGCCAGCTCACACCGGCCCAAAGGCTCGAAATCCTGCTTGAACTGATCGAGGCGGCGAACGCTCAAACCAATGCGGCTTCACAAGGACTTGCGCGAGTTTATCGGATTACTCGACTCTCAGCGCCCGACGTAGTGCTTCGGGAAGGCGGCAGCCCGCGCGAGTAGTTTCGCAGTTTCGGGGACAGGCTACGTAACCTCGGAATACCGCCGCGACGAAGTTGAATCCACGTACGGCCTGAGTTCCGAGGTTACGTAGCCTGTCCCCGAAATAGGATCCGACGCGCTGGCCAGGTTCCTCAGTTTGGCGTATCATGACCTCAACGGAAGGAGGCGCCAGATGTCGGCCAACGATCCCATTCTGTATCCCGGCCAAGTCCCGCCGAAGAAGAAGATCAGTCCCTGGTTCTGGGTGACTGTGGGCCTCGGTGCGTTCCTCGCGATCCTGCTCCTGGTGATCGTTGCCGGCGGGCTCTTCGTCTGGTACAAAGTCAGGCAGGCAGGCCTGGATCCGGAGATGATGCGGAGGAACCCGGCGCTGGCCGTTGCCAAGATCGTAACGGCGACCAACTCCAACGTGGAAGTGCTGGGAGTGGACGAGAAGAAAGGCGTGATCCGCGTCCGCGAGAAGTCGAGCGGGAAGATCATGACCATGAACTTCGAGGACGCCAGGCAGGGGAAGTTCGTCTTCCAGGAAGAGGGCGAGGTCAAAGTCGGATCCGACCAGGGCGCCATGACGTTCCACCAGGGCGCGGGGAATACCCCGGGCTGGGCGCCCGCTTATCCGGGAGCGACCGTCGAGGGAAACGTGAGCATGCAGGGCGGGGAGGGCGAGGGCGGCAGCTTCCACTTCACCACCAAAGACCCCGCCGAAAAGGTGATCGCCTTCTATGAAACCGCGCTGAAGAATGCCGGAATGAAAATCACCAGCAACTCGACGCGCGAGGGCGGCGCCGTTTCCGGCGGGATGGTGATGGGAGAGGACCAGGAGAAGAAGCGCAACGTCATGGTGACCATCGGCGCCGGCGACCAGGGGACGGCGGTCAACGTGGTTTTCTCGACGAAGCTGTAGGGGTCGGATACATCCGACCTTTACGCTAAGTACCCCAGTTCAGAATTACGATGACGTATTCCGGCGGGATCATCAGGCTGCGGCAGGTCGATGGCGCCGGCGGGCATCATGTGGCCCCAACGGAACAAGGTGGTTCAAGCCCCAGCAAATGTTATGATATGGGTGATGATCCGGTTTCTGCTCCTGGCCGCAGCGGTTGCCTGCAACGCGGCCGCCGTGGATTGCAGCGCGACGGCGGACAGTGCGGATCCCACGTACGGCGGCAGAGTGCGGCAACTTGTCAAGCCGGACGGACACGAACATAATCTCTACTACGACCGCAACGTGTGGAACGCGGACAACAGCTACATGCTGGGAGTGTATTCGGACCTCGATCAACGGAACTGGCGGGTCGTGCTCTACAATGGCGACGGCTGCTACATCAAAGATCTCTTTTCGATAGAAGAGTTCGATTGGCGGCTCACGTGGGACCGCAAAGACCCGGAGATCCTCTACACATGGTCGGGGTCGAACCTCTACCGTTACAACGTCACCAGCGGCGAAGCGGTGCGGTTGAAATCGTTTGCACCTCTTACATTCAAGCCGGCCGGGCCTTCGCTGAACCAGACGGGTGATCGCATCCTGATGGTTACTTCCGATGGCGCGTTCCACTCCTTCGCGTTGCCCGACATGACAGACGAGCGCGCCTTTAAACCCGAATTCCCGCCCGGATGCGAGTTTGCCTCGGACAAGCCGCGGTATATCGGATATAGCAATTACATCGTGGCTTACTGTAATTCCGCCAACACGCAGGCGGTGGACGTCTACGACGACACGGGCGAACGGCTCCACCGCTTTGAGAACGTGGGCGGTGGCGGGCATCACGACTTCTCGCCGAATGGGAAATGGGTCTACTTCACGCTATGGGGCCGGGACAAGCCGCTGGAGATCCACGTGGTCAACATCGACGGTACGGATGATCGCGTGCTCTACAGCGTGCCCGCGGAGAAGTTGCGCAACGTGCAGAACCTGCACCTCGCATGGCCCGCGCGCGCGACGGACTGGTTCCTGGCTTCGTTCTTTCCGCCGGCGGCAAGCATCCCCTTGCAATACTCTCCGATGCAGGACGAGATCGTCCTCATCAAGCTGGATGGAACGGTGAAACCGCTGGCGCGGTCGGGGACGGCGGTGACCCGCGACTTGTTCTGGGCGCAGCCGCTTGCCCGTCCAAGCGCCGACGGTTCGCGCGCGAGCTTCAACTCCAATCGTTCCGGCTCGGTGGATCAGTTCATCCTCTACATCGATCCGCAGTAATCGCGCCGCCGCGGGATGTGATTCTTTCATAGACCGCAATGGTCAAGTTGTCGAGTAACGCGCGCCGATCTCGCGGCTCTGATGCATCGCCTCAAAAGAAGCACTTTGGCTTCTGCGGCCTGATGATCCTACGGAAATACGTCACCGTAATTCTGAATTAGGGCACTAACGGGCCGAACGCCCGGCAGGCCTCGGTCACGCTGGCGAAGGAGGGAATCATCTCGTCCAACTGCGTGACTTTCAGCAGTTGCAGAACTTTGGCATTGGCGCCGGCAAGATGGAACGCGCCCCCGGCGTTCCGCATCGAGATGGTGCAACGCGTCAGGATGCCCAGTCTGGCGCTGTCCATGTAGCTGACTTCGCCCAGGTCGAAGACCAGGCGCGTGATGCCTTCGCGCTCCAGTTCGCTCACGGTTTCCGCCAGTTGCCTGGTGTCGCGTCCAAGGGTGATGCGCCCCCGAATTCTGAGGACCGTCACTTCGGGCGGAAGCGTCTCTCGAATGACCTCCAACGCCATGGTGGAAACTCCAGCATACCAGCAGGCGGGGCGCCCTCTGGGTCGGCCGGCGGCTTGCGGGCCGCGGCGGCAATCTGGGAAACTCAAGGTTCATGCCGGGATTCGACTGGAGGCGGCGTCTGGCCGCGCTGTTGTGCGCAGTGATCGCGATGCCGGCGTTTTCCTTTCAGGCGCCGCCGGATAGCTCTTTGAACGGTTTCCTGCCGCGCGGAGAAACGCTGACCTACGGTGCGGAATGGCGGCTGATCCGCGCCGGCACGGCCAAGCTGAGTTGGAACGCGGCCGCCGGCGACTCGCGCCAGGTGAACCTGGAACTTCGGTCCGCCGGGATGGTGAACACGCTCTACCGGGTCAGCGACAGCTACGTTGCGACGCTCGCGCGCGATTGGTGCGCCTCGACGGTTTTCATTCACGCCGAGGAAGGACGTCGCCGCCGCGACACGCGGATCACGTTCGACGCCGAACACGGCAAGGCGAGCTACCTGGAACAGGATCTGGTGAAGAACGCCGTGGCGGCGCAGAAGGAGATCGATATCGCTCCCTGCACGCAGGACATCCTGGCCGCGTTGTTTCGGTTGCGCGCCATCCGGCTGAATCCGGGCCAGTCGATGCAATTCCCGATCAGCGACGGCAAGAAGTTCGTCAACGCGCGCGTGGAAGCGCAGGTGCGCGAGCAAGTGAAGACGCCCGCCGGCAATTACCAGACCATCCGCTATGAGGCCTTCCTGTTCAACGACGTCTTGTACCGGCGTTCGGGCCGCCTGTTCGTGTGGCTGACCGACGACGATCTTCGGGTGCCCGTGCAGATTCGCGCGCGGCTGCGGTTCCATATCGGGACCATCAGTTTGCAGTTGGAGCGACAGGAGCGACCGTGAGACGCAGTGCATTCCTTCGCGCCGGACTTGGCGCGCTGTTACTGATTCTGACGCCGGCCGCCGGGGCGCAAGAGAACCCGCTGCTTTCCAGCCGCCAGGCTCTGGATCTCTACAAGCGTTCGGTGCAGTTGATGGAGTCGACCGCGACGACGATTCCGGGGTTGGCGCGCGCCGGCGCTCCAGTAGCCGAGAACACCCGGGCCGCGCTTGTCAATCTCGAGAAAGCTTCAGGCCAGCCGGCGGCCCCGACCTACACGCTGCTGGTCAATCTGAGAGCCTACCTGGCGCTGGCCGATTCGGTGCCCAAGCCATACCCGTTCCCCGAAGAAGCGAGCAAGCAGTTCGCCGAGTTGCGCCAGGCCGTCATCCGCATCGAGTCGCATTTCGAGGCGCTGCTCGCCCAGAAGGACACGCTACTTCGCGGCGCCGACCGGGACAATCTCCGGCGCTACGCCGAGGCCAACGCGCGGCTCGGGCCGCCGGAGGCAGCCAAACCCCGGGTCGTGTTTCTGGGCGATTCCATCACCGACGGCTGGCGGCTGAACGAGTATTTCCCGGAGCGCGACTTCGTCAATCGCGGCATCAGCGGACAGATCACCGGCGAGATGCTGGGCCGGATGAAGGCCGACGTCGTCGACCTGAAACCGGCCGTGATGTTGGTCCTAGCCGGCACCAACGATATCGCCCGCGGTGTGCCGCTCACTACCATTCAGAACAACCTGACCATGATTGCCAACCTGGCCGAGGCCGGCCACATCAAGCCTGTCTTCGCCTCCGTGCTCCCGGTCAGCGACTACCACCGGGACAAGAATCCGCAATACGAGCAGACCCCGCGCCGGTCGCCGGCCGCTATCCGCTCGCTCAACCTCTGGCTGGCGGACTTCTGCCGGAAGCGGAACTTCACCTACCTGGACTACTTCTCGAAGCTGGCGGACCAGGCGGGTTTGCTGACGGCGGAACTGGCCGACGACGGACTGCACCCCAACAGCGCGGGCTATCGCGTGATGGCGCCGCTGGCGCTGGAAGCCATCGATAAGATGATCGCGCCCCCGCCGCAACCCAAAGCCAAGAAGCGCCGTCTACCGTTCTAGCCCCCTCCCTCACGGTCGCGGCTCCGTAACTGAGCCGCGCGCGTCAGCAAGCGGGCGGGTGGGACAATTAATTAATGCTGCGACGAGACGTGATTCTGGGTCTTCTGGCGGCGCTTGGCGCGCCGGCCCAGACGAAGATGACGGTGGCGCAACTGGTCTCGTTCGTGAAATCCTCGATCGAGTTGCACCATCCGGACCGGCAGGTTGCCGAGTATCTGAAGAAGGTCATCCTCAGCAACCGTCTGGACGCCCGCACCGTTGAGGATTTACAGGGATTGGGCGCCGGGCCCCGCACCGTCGAAGCGTTGAACGCGCTGCGGGAGGCTTCCAAGAGCCTGCCTCCGCCGCCCGTCGAAGCGCCCAAGCCGAAGCCCACCCCGATTCCCGGCCCCAGCCCGCTGGAAGCCAAGAAGATCGTCGAGGAAGCGCGCCAATACGCCCTGAGCTTCGCCAAGCGCCTGCCGGACTTCATTTGCACCCAGGTCACGCGGCGCTACATCGACCCTTCGGGGCTCGAATTCTGGCAGCGAGACGACGTGATTACGGCGCGACTGACTTACTTCGAGCAGAAGGAAGACTACAAGGTCGTGCTGGTGAACAACCGCATGTCCGACGTCTCCTACGACCGGCTGGGCGGCTCGACCTCGACCGGCGAGTTTGGCAGCATGTTGAAAGAGGTCTTCGAGCCGGCCACCGAGACCGATTTCCGGTGGGAGCGTTGGGCGACGCTGCGCGGCCGGCGCATGCATGTCTTCGCCTACCGCGTGCTGAAGTCGCGGTCGCAGTGGCACGTCAGCTTCGAGCGCCGGCTGGAAATCGTCCCCGGCTACAACGGTCTGGTCTATGTGGACCGCGACAACTTCGCGGTCATGCGAATCTCACTCGAAGCCCAGGACATCCCCACGGATTTCCCCATTCAGCAGGCCGGTACGACGCTGGACTACGACTTCGCCGAGATCGGCGGCCAGCAGTACATCCTGCCCTTGCGCGCGGTGATGCGGATGCGCAACGGCAAGTTCCTGAGCAAGAACGAAGTCGAGTTCCGGATGTACCGCAAGTTCGGCGCCGAAGCGATCATCAGGTTCGAGACCCCCGAGCCGCTGCCGGAAGAGAAGATCAACGAGCAGCCCCCGAGACCGTAACCCCTGGCCACGGATGAACACGGATAAACGCGAATTTAGATTCGCGTTTATCCGTGTTCATCCGTGGCCAGGGGTTAAAGTCTGAGGCCGAAGCCGGCCGAGATCTCGGTTTGGCGCAGCAGCCCGTTCTGTTGCGGCAGATCGAACGGTTTGCCGTTCTGATATTGCCTTACGTCGAACCGAATCATGAACATTTCGGTGACCTTGACCTTTACGCCGCCGCCGTAATTGAAGCCGAATTTCATCGATCCGCCGCCCTGGGAAACCGACTGCCCGGGCCACTGGTAGTTGGAGAAGTGACCGCCGCCGGCCGCGAACGGGCGCACCGGCTTACCTTCCTTCGTGCCATAGATCAGGAAGTCGTAGAAGCCCTGGTGGATGGCCGTGCCGTAGTCCACCGCAGGAGCGGACGTGTTATCCCGGAGCTGGGTGCGGCTGTATGCGTAACCCACCTCGTGTCCGAAATAGCGCCAGTTGTTCAGCGTCAGGCGGAAACCCATGCGGAAGCCGTCTCGAAGTTCGAGGTCGTTGCCCTTCCCGCTCGCGTCGGTCGTTAGGGAGCCCAGATCGCGGTTGGTGAGGCGCGACACGCCTCCGCTGGCTGAAATTTCGGCTACTTGGGCGGCTGCGGTGGCGGCAAGCGCCAGCGTTAGTACAAACAGTCTGGTCTGGTTCATGGTTCCAACTAAGTAGATGCGGTGAACGCCGGTTCTGGTTTCCTTATACCACGATCACGTGAATCTCACCGGGGCCGTGGACGCCGCGGACCAGGATCTGCTCGATATCGGCGGTGCGGCTGGGTCCGGTGATGAGGACCATCGAGCTGGTGACCTCCGCCGGATTCGGGAGAATTGCAAAAAGTTCGTCCAGGCCGGTCAGGATGATCTCTCGCGGGATCAGGGCCACGTGCATCGGGGGCAAGAGCGAAATCATGCGCGCCTCGCGCGCCGACGAGAGCATGACCAGCGTGCCGGTGTCGGCCAGTCCGTAATCGGCGCTGGTGACGCCGGCGCCGGCGGTGGCGCAAACCTCGCGCAACTCCGCTTCGCCGGTGAAGCCCGACCGCACGCCTTCGAGTCCCGTGATGCCGCACTCGGCCAGATACGGGCTGTTGGAGGC
>JAUYBU010000523.1 GCA_030693045.1 Bryobacterales bacterium
GAGCCCCGTGCCGCGGGCGCGTCCGCGCCCCGCACCGCGGGCGCGCTCGACCCATCGTCCTGCACGAACGCGTTCAGCCGCATCGCCACATTCAGCGTGCCGCCCGATTGCTGCGGCGCCGCCGTCAGACTCTCGACGATCAGCAGCCGCCCCGACCGGTCCAGCGCGTTGACGAACTGCACCAGGTCCGCGTAGCTGCCTTCGTAGTTGGCCGTGACGATCAGCATGCCCAGCGTGTCGCTGCCCTCGATCGGCTCGAAATTGAACGAGTGCTCCTTGGGCTTGATGCCGGCCGTCTGCGCCGACTTGCCCAGTTCCGCCATCAGCGCCGAGTAGGCCGTGCGCCGCGCCAGGAAGTGCTGGCTAATGAAACGGTCGCCCTCGGCGCGGCCTTTCTCCACTTTCGCCGCCAGCGCCTTCAGGTTCTGAATCGTCGTCTGGCGCTGCCGCACTTCGCGCCGCAGCGCGCCCAGTTGCTGTTCCAGTTCTTCGGCCGAACCGCCGATAGGCCGGATCACCAGGAACGCGGCCACCAGGTTCGCCGCCAGCAGCACGCCCGACAGGGCGCGGAAAACCACACGCGGGTCTCGCCCCATCCGCGCGTCGATCCGCGGCAACCGCGCTCCGAGTTTTGCGATCCGCAGGGCCATTTCGCCTTTCTCTACAACTTCTGCGCGTAACTGACGCTGACGCGATAGCGATACAGCGGCTCGTTCTGCGACGGCGGCAGCCAGCTATGCAGGCTGGTCGGCCCGAACTGCGGCGATTTCTCGAGCGACATCAGCAGCTCCAGCACCGGCTCGCTGGTGGCCGCGCCCACCACCATCTGCAGCGAGATCTCGTTCTGCCCGTTCACTTCCGGCCGCACCGACACCAGCCGCACGTTGTGCGGAATCACTTCCTCCAGGTCCGAGAAAATCTTGGTCCAACTGATTCCCTTGCGCTGCAACAGCGTGTTCAGCAGCAGGCTGCGCTCGAGCACTTCGGCGTTCTCCGGACGCCGCGCCACGGCCTCCAGGCTCGATTGCCCGATCCCCAACGCGCGCACCTCGGCTTCCAGTTTCGTCACCGCCGCGCGCGTGTGGGCCATCCGCCCGCGTTCGATCACCGCCAGGTACGAGAGCAGCCCCAGCGATCCGGACAGAAGCACGGCCACCAGGATCGAGGCCGCCACCATCGGCCGGTCGCGCCGGAACGGCTCGCTCGCCAGGTTAATGCGCAGTTTGGCCGGCATCCGCCTCAGACCTCCACCGTCTCGAGGTATCCCAGTAATCCGGCGTTCTCCTGGCCCGGCGCGCCGAAGCGCGAGCGCAGCGGCTCCATCGTCAGCCCGAAATCCGATTGCGCCAGCTCGGCCATCTCCTCCGCCATCGGCCCGAATCCGCAGGCCAGCATCGCGCCGGGTTTGGCCTTCAGTTCGTCTTCGATATAGGCGAAGGTCGGGTGCAGGATACCCAGAATCTCGTCCAGGTTCACGCCATCCAATTCCACGCACCGCAGCAGCCTCAGATGCCCCCGGTTGAGCACCGACACGGTGAGCGTATTTCCGCTGATCCGCACCAGCACGCACATCCCGTCGGCCGGCGCCAGAGCCAGCGCGGCCAGCGACGAAACCGTGACCATCCCGGTCTGGAACCCGGCGGCGCGAAACGCCGCTTCAAACCGCGCCACCACTCCCAGCGCCACCACCGCCGCTACCACCTCGACCCGCTTGCCGCCGTGGGCCACCGTATGAGGATGAAAGCTGACGGCCGCCGATTCGACATCGAATGGCACGGTCTTCTTGATCCGGAACCGGACCAGGGAAAGCTGCTCGGCGGGGTCCGACGGGAATGAGTCGAAATCCAGCACGCTCACGCGGGCCGAGTAGTCGGGCAGGATCAGGGCCGCGCGCCGCGGCTTGCGAGCGCCGTTTCCGGGCGCGATCAGGCGCGCCCGCGCGGTCAGTGCGTCCGGCTGTAAAACATTGTCCCTCAAGGGGGATACGGAAATCACGCCTTGCTCGATGGGCTGAAACCCGACCTGCGGATGCGCGCCCAGCCGAGCCCAGGCGATTCCCGCCTCCGACACCTCGAAGGCGTACTCCGGCGGCGGGTCTTTAAGCAAATGGCTCAACCGGCTCAGAATGCTCACAGCCCGCGCCTCCCCGGCGCGCCGGACACAACTACTCTCGGGACGCAACTCCTCACGCTAGTATTGACGCCTGCCGCGGCCCGGGCGTTGAGAAAACTTGTCGAGCCCTCCGGTTCCCTGGCCGCCGTTAAGAGGCATCGCGACAGCCCGTCCATCCGGGTGCAGGCCGGAACAGGATGCCCGACTGGCTCGGTTCTGTAGGACAATGGAGCTATGGTCCTGTTAGAGGCGGACTCGACGCTTCGGGAGATTGTGGCCCGGTTGGTGCGGGCCGTCGACCCAGACAAGCTCGTCCTCTTCGGGAGCCGGGCTGCCGGCCGTGGAAGACCCGGCAGCGACTACGACGTGCTGATCGTGAAGGCTGAACCAGATCCACGCCAGCGGCGCACCGGCCCCTTGTACCAGCATCTCTGGGGCATTCCGGGGGCCGTTGATTTGCTCTGGTTCACGCCCGAGGAGATCGACGAGTGGTCCCAGGTACGGCAACACGTGGCTACGCAGGCGCTCCGCGACGGAGTCGTGGTTTATGAGAAGCGGACCGGCTGATCTGGCACGGCGGCTCTTTCGCAAAGCGGGGAACGATCTACTGGCAGCCGAGATCGGCCTCGCACATGGCGCCCCCCTTGATACTGTCTGTTTCCACGTCCAACAGGCGGCGGAAAAGCTGCTCAAGGCGTGTCTGGCCGCGAAGGACGCCGAGTATCCGTTCACTCACGAACTGAGGCAACTGCTGGAGCTTGCCATCCCCGATTCCCCGTTTCTCCAGGAGTTCCAGTCCACGCTTCCCGAGTACACCGAATTCGCCGTGCGGTTCCGCTACGACGAACTGCCCTGGATCACCGGCGAGGGCGCCAGGGCGGCATTCGCGGTGGTGGCGAGATTGCGGGATGAGGTGGGTGCGGCGCTCGGCTTTCTCGAGTGAGACAAATCCGTCCTGGCGAACACCTCTTTTGCGGTACTGCCTTATGTCCCTTCCTGACACGCCAGGCGCAGCCGCAACGGACCTGCGCCAGTTTGACGAAGCCTGGCCCAAGCCACACGGCGGCGGAGACGAACGCTACGCCGGCATCCCGGACGGCAAGTATGAGGCTTTGATCGAAGAGGCGCGCTTGACCACGACGGCTTCCACCGGAAGGCCGATGGTGGTCTGGACGCTGCGCATTCAAGGGCCGGTCGCCGCCAACCGGACCCTGCCCAAGACCTGCGTGATCACCGAGAACAGCGTTGCCTGGCTCAAAGAGGATCTGAACAAGTGCGGGCTGAACCTGGAACGGCTGTCCGACCTCCCCCAGCGCATCCACGAAATCGAGGGGCAAGTCCTGCCCGTCGAAAAGCGCACCAAGGACGGCCGGATGAACGTCTATTTCCGGCGGCGCGAACGGCGTACGGGCTGAGCCGCCCGCCCGCGCCCCGGAGCGCCCCGAGGAACTCGCTACCGTCACGGCTGCGGG
The DNA here is from genome assembly GCA_030693045.1 of Bryobacterales bacterium. GTDB lineage: Bacteria > Acidobacteriota > Terriglobia > Bryobacterales > Bryobacteraceae > JACQZT01. The sequence goes on from JAUYBU010000523.1 coordinate 3,585, forward strand.
GGCTTGACCAGTTCCCAGCTCACCGTGCCCTTGCGCTTCATCGGGCGCTTGAACACCTTGTCGCCCGCGGTCGCGTACAGCGTGTCGCGGTTGGGCCCGCCAAAGACGATGTTCGAAATGCTGCCCGGTTGCGGCTTGTTGAGAATGGCCATCACACGGCCCGGCGGGTCGAACACCTGGATGCCCATTTTGGTGGTCACATACAAAAAGCCGTCGGTGTCCCAGGCCATGCCATCGGCGCCGGTGGCCGACGATTCGTCCGGCGTCTCCAGCCGGTAGCAGGAATCGCCATTGGCCAGCGAGCCGTCCGGCTGCACCTGGAACCACCATATCCAGCGGCTGGCCGAATCGTCCACAATCAAGAACCCCTGGCCCGGCGAAAGGCGAACGCCGTTGGGGAATTGTATTCCCTCGTGCACCACGCGCTTGCCGCCCTTGGCGTCGATGAACCACACGCGCTTGTGGAGCGGATCGGTGAAGTAGATCTCGCCGCGCGCGGTGATTGCCAGATCGTTCGAGTTGACGTCGGCGGCGATCACCGTTTCCTTGCCGTCCATGGTGTAGGCCACGATGCGTTTGCGCCCGTCCTGGCAGGCATACAGGCGCCCATCGGGCCCGAACATCAAGCCGTTGGCGCCGCCCGTGTCCTGCTTGAACACGCCGGCCTTGCCGTCGAGACCGATTTTGTGGATTCGGTTATTCGGGATATCCGTGAAAAACACGTTGCCGTCCCGGTCCACCGCCGGCCCTTCCGTGAACTTGTGGCCCTGGCTCACCAGTTCCCAATCTTTCCCGGGATCGGTCAACAGCACCGACCACTGCCGCTCGCCGCTGCCGCCCTTGGGCTTCTCGATCGGCTTGGGATACCCGCGCCAGAGCCAGCGCAACGCATCCGGCAGAATGGCGGCGCCGTGTCTGCTGTTGTGCGCTTCCGTGCCCCAGACATGTGTGACGTCATACCCCGCGTATTCCAGTGCCGAGGCCATGTCCTGGTTGGCAATAAACCAATTGCCGGCGGCAATGTTCAGATCGTTTGCCCCGTCCTGCAGGAAAACCCGGATCGGTTTCGGCTCCGTTTTCCGGATCAGCGACGCATAGGTCTGGCCGCCGCGCAAATTGGTGTAGCTTCCGATGAAGCTCAGCACGCGGCGGAAGGCGTCGGGCCTCTGCCAGGCCACGGTTAAGGCGCAGATGGCGCCGGAGCTCGACCCGGCGACGGCGCGGTCGTTCGGATCCTTGGAGAGGTTGAAGCTCTTGGCCACTTCCGGCAGGATCTCCTCGAGCAGGAAGCGCGCGTACCAGTCCGTGACGGTGTCGTATTCATGGCTGCGGTTGGGGCGCGCCGGCTCGCCGGCCGCGCGCGCCGCCAGCACGCCGGGGTTGATGAAAATCCCGATGGTGACGGGCATTTCGCCGCGGTGAATGAGGTTGTCGAAGACAATGGGCACGCGCCAGGCGCCGTCTTCGGCCGCAAAGCCGCCGCCATCCTGAAACACCATCACGGCGGCGGGCTTGTCGGGCCGGTACTGCGCGGGCGCGTACACCCAGTAGTCGCGAGCCGTGCCCGGATAGATTTTGCTGGTCCACGCGTACCTGGTCAGCTTACCCCGCGGCACGCCCGCCTGGCGCTGTGAGTCCGGACCGGGCTTGTACTCCTGAGCCAGCCCGCACACCAGCGGCAGAACCATGGCGGCGACAGCCTTGCGAAGCGTCATCGGGACCTCCAGTGAAAAAGACGTCCGGGCCCTGGAAACGGCGCGCGCCCGAGCCGCCGCAGGCCGCTGGCGGCCTCAGCGGGTGGCCGCGAATTCCTTGTTCGGCACCACCAGATCATGTCTTTATTTGATTGCAATGACTTAACAGATGCGATATGCTATTGGTGTCTGGCGAAGTCTGAATATAGACACCAAGCGTCGCCCCATGAAAGCTCGAAAGTCCGTCCGCATCGTGAAGAAAATCAGGACCGCGCCCGGCATCTGGCAGTTCGTGAGCCTGAATCGCGCCGGCCAACGCTACGTCTGGGATCCCCGACCCGGCCAGTATTTCCTCGAGTGGTGGGAGGGCCCCAAGCGGCGGCGCGAGACCGCCGGCTCTGCTCCGTCGGAGGCCCTCGAAGCGCAGCGCCGCAAGGTGCACGAGTTGATCGGAAAGATGGTGGCGGGTAAGGATGTTGTCCCCATTCAGGCAGACGACACCTCTGCGTTCATGCCAATCCTCGAAGCTGCTGAGGCTTTCCTGAAGCACGTGCAGGTGC
>JAUYBU010000557.1 GCA_030693045.1 Bryobacterales bacterium
AACGCGCGGCCGCCCTAGCCGCCCACAGACCGCCCTACAATCCGTCCGCCCCAGATTCGCCCCCGCTCGCCGTGGCGGGAGGGGGACCTATGCTCGCTGATGCTGCCCGCAAGCTCCCTCGCGGGCCCACCTGAGCGCCGCCGACACTCGTCCGTTGAACAACGAGCACCCCAGGCGAAAGCGTTCCAGCGTTTCTCCGTCTTTTCGGGCTCCGCGCCGCCTCAGCCCCATTTCCGCCTCCGGAGCCTCCGCCACTGTCTGAATCGCAGGCACCCGGCCACCGACTCTTGCCGGAAGTCGGCCCGGTCTGCGATAATATTTCCGCGGTTTGGAACAAGTTGTACATCTGGTGACGAAGATCTCAAGCGAGCTTCCGAGAGGCGCTGTCCGCGCAAGCATTCCCGCGAGGTTTTCAGTGAGTCGAGAGGGTCAACGTTTTAGGAGAATGAGTAGTGAGAGAAAAAGGTGCTGTGAAATGGTTTAACGCCGCCAAGGGCTATGGCTTCATCCAGCGCTCGACTGGCGAAGACGTTTTCGTGCACTTTTCGGCGATCCAGATGCAGGGCTATCGGACGCTGGAGGAAGGCATGGAGGTGCAATTCGAAGTGAAGAAGGGTCCCAAGGGGCTGCAAGCGGAGAATGTGGACCGCGCCTGAGACCCAGGCGCACGGCCATCCAATAGATCGGCAGGGCCGCCGGCTTCGGCGGCCCGACTTGTTTCAAGCCCCCGCGGGGTAAGCCTCCGAACCCGTCCGGATTTCCTCGAGGATTCGCGCCAGTTCCGCCGCCGGGTCCTGGGCGCGGGTCACCTGCCGGCCGATCACCAGGTGGTTGGCGCCGGCGCGAATCGCCTCCGCCGGCGTGGCGACTCGCTTCTGGTCGCCCTTGCCGGCCCCGGCCGAGCGCACGCCCGGTGTCACCAGGATCGCGTCCGGACCGGCCAGCGCCCGCACCGAGGCCGCCTCCAGCGGCGAGCAGACGATGCCGTCGATGCCGGCCTCCATGGCCTTCCGCACGCGCAGAGCCACTAGGTCCGGCACCGCGCAGGGGTAGCCCAGGTCGGCCAAATCGGTCTGGTCGAAGCTGGTGAGGACCGTAACCGCCAGCAGCCGCAAAGGCGATTCCGCGCGGCCCTGGACCGCGGCGCGCATCACCGCGCCGCTGCCGTGCACGGTCGCCAAACGCACGCCCGAGCGCGCCACCTGCGCCACCGCGCGCTTGACCGTCTCGGGGATGTCGTAAAACTTCATGTCGAGGAAGACCTGCTTGCCCTCCCCCACCAGCTCGCGCACGAACTCCATTCCGGCGGCCGCATACAGCTCCATGCCGACTTTGTAAAACTGCGCGGCGTCGCCCAGGCGCCCCACCAGAGCGCGCGCCTCGCCCGCCGATTCGACGTCCAGGGCAATGATGCAAGGATTTTCAGTCATATCAGTTGTATTGGCTTGGCTTGGGCCGGCACGACCCGGCCGACCCGGTAAACCGATTCCAGTAGCCGCATGAGAGCCGCGGCGTCTTCCTCGGCCAGCGAAATCAGCAGGCCGCCGGAGGTTTGCGGATCGTACAGCAGGTTCTCGATCTCCGCCGCAATCCCGGCTGGTGTGTCCACCCAGGGCGAGACAAACTCGCGATTGTTTTTCAGTCCGCCGGGAAGCGCGCCGGCGCGGGCGTAATCGACGGCGCCGGGCAGAAACCGGATCGCGGCCACCTCCACCTCCAGCGTCACGCGGCTGGCGACGGCCATCTCGCGTGCGTGGCCCAGCAGGCCGAACCCGCTGACGTCGGTGCATCCGTGGGTTTCAAAGCCGCACATCGCCTGGCAGGCCGGCCGATTCAACTCCAGCATGGAATCGATCGAGGCGCGGACATCGTCTTCACGCGCCAGATCGCGTTTAAGCGCGGTCGAGACCACGCCCGTGCCGATGCGCTTGGTGAACACCAGCGCGTCGCCCGGCCGCGCGCCGGCGTTGGTCCAGACGCGCTCCGGATGCACGCAACCGGTGACCGCGTAACCGAACTTGATCTCGTCGTCGGCCACGCTGTGGCCGCCCAGAATGACGCAGCCGGCCTCCTGCATCTTCCCGGCGCCGCCTTTCAGGATCTGCTCCAGGTCGTCGAGGTCGCCGGTGGCCGGATAGGCCACGATGGAAAGCGCGGTGAGCGGTGCGCCGCCCATGGCGTAGACGTCGCTTAAGGCGTTGGCCGCGGCGATGGCGCCGAACGTGTACGGGTCGTCGACAATGGGGGTGAAGAAGTCCACCGTCTGCACCAGGGCGCACTCCGGCGTCAACCGGTACACTCCGGCGTCGTCGGCGGTGTCGAAGCCGACCAGCACATTCTCGTTCACCTGGCGCGGAAGGCTCGCCAGCACGCGGTCCAATACCTTTGGACCCAGCTTAGACGCTCAGCCGGCCGCCTTCACGTGCGCCGTCAACCTTTTTGGCGACATCAGAACCTAGTTTACCCGAGACGCCGTCCCCGGGGGCGATTGCCAAACGCATGCCGGGTGTTCTAAGGTTTGAATGAGCGAACAATTCGCCTTCCTATGCGGAGAAGATCAGCATCCTGGATTACTTTTTCCTTTGCCACCCTGGCCGCGGTGTGCATTTTCGGGTGCGGCCGTCCCCAGGCAGCTCAAACGCGCACCTACCGGCTGGGCGAGCGCGTGGAGGTGGGCCCCCTCATTTACAGCGTTTTTCACGCCGAATGGAGGACCCAGCTCGGCGAAGGACCGGAACTCCGCACGCCCAAGAACCGGTTCCTGATCGTTCAGCTCACCATCACCAACAGCGGCGGCGGCGAGACGTCGATCCCGCCGGTCACGCTGGAAGACGGGCGCGGCGGCTCCTTTCCGGAAGAGATCAGCGGCGCGGGCGTAACCAACTGGCTGGGGTTGTTGCGCAAGCTCAGGCCGGCCCAGACCGAGCAGGGGCGCATCGTTTTCGACGCTCCCACCGGCGCCTATCGCCTGCGCGTCACCGACGACAACCCGGAACTGGGCCAGGAGAAGGCCGCGCTGATCGACATCCCGCTGCGGCTGGATCCGGAGCCGGCGCCGCAGATCCTCAAGGACCTGCCCTCGGCGACGCCGCCCGCGCCGCGCTGAGATCGGAGCCCGCGGCATGCTCTGGCCCTTGTTGGCGTCGCTCGCCATTGTCGGCCCGGCGCTGCATCAGTTCGAAGACGGGCCGCTCGTGCCCGCCGCGCACACCTTCCTGGCCGGCGACACGGTGTTTCTCGACTTCCAGATCTCGGGCTACCAGGTTTCCGACAAGGAACGGATTCTGCTGAGCTATCGGATTGAGGCGCGCGACCCGCAAGGCGTTCCGCTCGCGCCGCCGGTTTCCCGCAAACTGGACGCCGAACTGGCGGAAGAGGACAAGAACTGGAAGCCCAAGGTGCGCTACGACGTCCTGACGCCGCCGCTCGCCGATTCGGGTTCCTACCGCATCCTCATTCGCGTGAAGGACGAATTGAGCGGCGCGGAAACGTCGATGGAAGTCGGCTTCGCTTTGCGCGGCCGCGACGTCGAACCCAGCCCGACCCTGGTGGTCCGGAACTTCCGCTTCCTTCGCGGCGAGGAGGACGAGAAGCCCCTGCCGGAGCCGGCCTACCGGCCCGGCGACGCCGTGTGGGCGCGCTTCGAGATCACCGGCTACAAACTGGCCGAAAAGAACCGCCTCCACGTCGAGTACGGAGTCTCCGTGTTACGCCCTTCCGGCGAGGTCCTGTATTCGGAGCCCAACGCCGCCTCCGAGAAGGACGAATCGTTCTATCCCAAGCGTTACGTCCTGGGCATTTTGAGCCTGAAACTCGACCCCGACATCGCGCTGGGCGACTACACCATTGTCGTCGCCGTCCGCGACCCGGTCGGCGGCCAGCACTACGAAACCCGCCACCCCTTCCTCATCGCCAGGTAGGGACAGAGGCACCCTCCGCTGAAAAGGGGGTATACGCGGCCCTCATGCGCCGCCTGCCCCGGAGCGCCTTGCGAGCGCCGGTTCCACTGTCATCGCACACCGCCCCGCCAGCGGCCTGACTCTCTGCCCAACCTTCCTCTCGAGGACCTCGCAAAACTCCGCCGAACCCAACGCCCAGCCATTTCTGGTTCGCTCTCGAATCACCTGGCACTCGGCCGGCTCGGGCTCCTCCGCCAGGCACTGGACCCACTCCGCCGGGGTGAACCGCTGCTGCCACTCCCCCATCCGCAATCGGACCGGCCCCCCGGCTGGCGCTCCCAGATGTACCTGGGCGCTCGACCATTCCCACTCCGCGGCCTGCCGCACCAGCTTTGCGCGCACCGGGTTCTGCTCGACGTAACGCAGCGCGCGCCACAGATGCTCCTGGTCCAGCGGGCAGGAATAGAAGCGGTTCTGCCACAAGTGTCCATTGCGTCCATAACGGTGGTTGGCGTGCAAGGCGTACTCGCTGTGGGTGCGCCCGAAGGCCCGCGCCAGGGCTTGCGGCGTCTGGGGAACCACGATCAGATGGACGTGGTTGGTCATCAGGCAGTATCCGATCACATCCAACCGTTCGCGCTGGGCATGGCTGGCCAGCAGGTTGAGATAGAAGACGCGGTCTTCGGGCGTGAGAAAGGTCTCCTGGCGGTTGTTGCCGCGCTGGGTGACATGGTAGGCGTAGTCGGGTGCGACGATGCGCGCTTTCCTGGGCATATCTCCATAGTGCCGGCCGGCTACCACCTTTCTCAGCCCAGGGTGCCTCTGTCCCTATTTGATTTTGAGAGATTGCCGCGCGCGGGCCACTTCTCTTTCGTGGCGCTGTTTCGCACACGCTCGGCGGCGGTCTATGGCATCGACGCCCACCTTATCGACGTCGAGGTGGACATGTATTCGTCGGGCACGGCGCGCGATTTCGTAACCGTCGGCATGCCCGACACGGCGGTGCGCGAGAGCCGCGAGCGGATCAAGTCGGCGCTGATGAACTCCGGTTTCGGCTACCCCAACAAGTCCGTCACCATCAACCTGGCCCCGGCCAACGTGCGCAAGGAAGGCGCCGGTTTCGACCTGCCCATGGCCATGGGAATTCTGGGCGCCATGGGCACGGTCGGCCCCACCGACATGCACCTGCTGGTGGGCGAGTTGTCGCTGGACGGCGGGCTGCGGCCGGTTCGCGGCGCCCTTCCCATTGCCGTCTGCGCGCGGCGTCAGGGCATTGTCAACCTGATCCTGCCGGCCGAAAACGCCGCCGAGGCCGCGGTGGTCGAGGGCGTGCGGGTCTTCGGCCTGCGCCACCTGGCCGAGGCGGTGGCGTTGATCAACGAACCAGACCGCTTCGCGCCCGCCGTCGCGCCCCCCGCCGCGGCCGCCTCCGCCGGCCCCGCCGCGCACGACTTCCGCGACGTGCGCGGCCAGACCACGGCCAAACGCGCGCTCGAGGTCGCCGCGGCCGGCGTCCACAACGTGCTCATGATCGGGCCGCCGGGCTCGGGCAAGACCATGCTCGCCAAGCGCCTGTCCGGCATTCTGCCCCCGCTGACTTTCGAGGAGGCGCTGGAAACCACCAAGGTCTACAGCGTCGCCGGAGTCCTGCCCAAGGGCGCCGGGTTGCTGGTCGACCGGCCGTTCCGCTCCCCGCATCACACGGTTTCCGACGCCGGCCTCATCGGCGGAGGCTTGGGCATGGCGCGGCCGGGCGAAGTGAGCCTGGCGCACAACGGGCTGCTGTTCCTGGACGAGTTGCCGGAATTCGCGCGCAACGTTCTGGAACTGCTCCGCCAACCGCTGGAGGACGGCTCGGTGACCATCGCGCGCGCCAACATGACGCTGTCGTTCCCATCCGCGTTCATGCTGGTGGCGGCGATGAATCCGTGTCCCTGCGGCTTCTACGGCGACTCGACCCGCGAGTGCCGCTGCACCGGCGGCATCATCCAGCGCTATCTGGGCAAAATTTCGGGGCCCCTGCTCGACCGGATCGATCTGCACATCGAGGTCCCCGCGGTGGCCTACAAGGATCTGCGCGGCGCCGACACCGGCACGACCTCGGCCCAGATCCGCGCCCGGGTCGAGGCGGCGCGCGACATCCAGCGCCGCCGCGGTTTCTACAACGCGCACATCCCGTC
>JAUYBU010000560.1 GCA_030693045.1 Bryobacterales bacterium
TGGTTCATCTCCGGCATCAACAACGGAATCCTCGAAGGCATTAATAGCCTCGTCCAGGCCGCCAAGGCCAAAGCCCGCGGCTATCGCTCCGACCGCAATCTTGCCACCATCATTTACCTCATCGCAGGCAAACTCGATCTGGCACGGCTACCCACGTGAAACAGCGAAGAACCCTTTAATCGAGTGCCTGTCGCCGGAATCACTAACATCGCTCGCTTGTCCGATATGCTTGACGCGGCCGCGATTGCTTTCATCGTCATGACAACTGAGGACGAGCAAGTCGATGGCCAGATGCGTGCCCGGATGAACGTGATTCACGAGGCGGGCCTCTTTCAAAGGCGGCTCGGATTCACTAAGGCCATCATCCTTCGTGAGGAGGGTTGTGAAGAGTTCTCGAACATCCAGGGTTTCGGGCAGATTTGGTTCCCCAAGGGCAATATCAAGGCAGTCTGCGAAGATATTCGCCACGTGCTTGAGCGCGAGGGCCTGCTGGAGCCATAGAACGCTGGGGGCCGATGTCTAACGCGGCGCTGCAGGCGACGGCCAGAAGCGAGCCGCGCCTGAGCGCCCAAGTCGTTAGCCCCGACATTGAGAAACAGCCGCGTTGAGCGGAACCGTCACAGTAATCACAAAGCTGTTGCGAAATCCGCTTCGCATTCATGACTGTTTCGTCGTGGTATGGGCTGTTCTCGCCAGGAATCGACCGTTGGTGCGTGGAGGACGGCCGGTTCCTGTGGAAACAGTTCGGCCAGGCGCAACGGGAGTGCCGCCGGTCCGGAAGGGCTGCGTTTAGATCTTGCGTTTGGATTTTCAGATTGCCGAGTAGCGGGAGAGGGTGCGCCAGTAGTATGATCGGGGCGTGCAGTTCGAATGAGATGCCCTCAAGGCTGCTCGCAGCCTGGCGGAGCACGGGGTCTCCTTCGATGAGGCGTCTACAGTCTTCGGTGATCCATTCGCCGGTACGATCGCGGATCCGCTGCACTCGATGGAGGAGATGCGCTTCGTGACGATGGGCAGCTCCGCTTCGCGACGGTTGCTCGTGGTTGTCCACGCAGATCGCGGCGAGGCCATCCGAATCATCAGCGCCAGGCGTGCAACCCGGCGCGAGAGAATAAGGTATGAGTCAAAGACGTAGGACCAATTCTAAGGACGGCTTGCTTCCGGAGTACGACTTTACAGGCGCAGTTCGAGGTAAGTACTACGAGCGCTATCGCCAGGGTACGAATGTCGTGCTCCTCGACCCAGATGTCGCGGCGGCATTTCGGGATTCCGCTGCAGTCAACGATGCCCTGCGGCTGTTGGTCTCACTAGCAGAAGCTAGAGTGGCCCGACGGCGGACCGAAGACCACGAGGAGGAGCAGCCTAACAGGGCGTTCCAGCGGACGGGCAAACGGCGCCCGCCACTGAACGCCGGTCGTTAGCCAGACAAGAGGAACTATGGGCGAGGTATGAGAGCCCGAACAGGAACGCCAGGAACTGCTGCGGATAATCGAAATGGCGCTACCTGAGAAGAATCCGCCCGGCATCACTTCTTCCGCACCTCTGGCGGCCTCAGTACCCTTCCTCTTCCAGCTTCACCTTGCCGGCGAAGTGGCGGTAGACGAAATAGTGGTACACGCCGGCCAGCAGCATGCCGGGAATCCACCACCGCAGGCCGATCTCCAGGCCGTAGCGGCTGGTGGCGGCGTTGTAGAGCGTCAGGCCGAACTTGGGCTCTCCGGCCGACGGCAGCACGTAGGGAAACATGCCGAAGGCCACGCTCGCCAGCATGGCCAGGATGTAAAGGCAGGACGACAGAAACGCCCGCAGCTCCCGCTTCCGCTCGCCGAAAAACCGCACGCCCGCCAGCCCGGCCAGCGCCAGCGCGGGGAACAGGAAGCCCCAGGGGCGCTCGTGAAAGCTGTGCGGGATGTGCCGCTGAACCTGGAACGTGATCCAGCTCACCAGCACGGTGCAGGCGAACACCGCCCACCACAGCTTCGCCGCCAGCGCCTGGGCGCGCTCGCGAATCTCGCCGTCGGTCTTGAGGATAAGCCAGCGCGCGCCGTGAAGCGTCAGCGCCACCAGGGCGAACAGGCCCGTCAGGACCGTGTACCAATCCAGGACGCCCGGCTCCGGGCCGATCCGGAAGTCGGTCCACAGGGGCAGGAAGAACTCGCCTTGCGCGTTCAACGGCACTCCGCGGACCACGTTCCCCAGCGCGGCGCCGAAGAGGATAGCGAGCAACGCGCTGGCGAAGCAGAAGACCACGTCCCACAGAGGCTTCCAGGCGGCGCTGTCGATGTGGTTGCGCAGCTCGATCGAAATGCCGCGCAGGATCAGCAGCCACAGCACCACCATCAGCGGCAAGTAGAAACCGCTGAAACTGGACGCGTACAGGGCCGGGAAGGCGAAATACAGAGTGCCGCCGCCGGCCACCAGCCAGACCTCGTTGCCGTCCCACACCGGGCCGATCGAGCGCAGCACCCCGCGGCGCTCGGCGTCCGTGCGGGCGACAAACAGGTGCAGTATGCCCGCGCCCAGGTCGAAACCGTCCAGGACTACATACCCGGCGAACATGGCCGCCACCAGCGAGAACCAGAGGATTTCCATGGCCATGTCTCCTTAGCGATCCGGTGCGGCCTGGGGGCCGTGCTCGATCTCGCGCTCGACCAGAAACAGGAACAGGATGCCCAGCGCCGCGTACAGGCCCATGAACCCGATCAGCGTGAACAGCGTATTGCCGGCGGAAACGGCGCGCGACGAGCCTTCGCTGGTGCGCATCAGGCCGTAGATGAGCCAGGGCTGGCGGCCCAGCTCCGCCGTCAGCCACCCGGCCGTGTTGGCGATGTAGGGGAACGGCGCGGCCAGCATCAGGGCCCACAACAACGACTTGGCGTCGTATAGCCGGCCTCGCCAGAGCGCGAACGCCGCCAGCCCCATCAGGGCGATGAAGATGGTGCCCAGGCCCACCATGATGTGGAAGCTGTAGAACAGCAGCGGCACGTTGTCGGGCCACTCGTCGCGCGGGAAATGGTCCAGTCCCTTCACTTCGGCCGACCAGCGCTGATAGGTGATAAAGCTCAGCATGCGCGGGATCAGGAACGGGTTGTCCAACCGCCGCTTCTCGGTGTCGGGCTGGCCCATTATGGCGATCGGCGCCCCCTGCTGGGTCTCGAACAGGCCTTCCATGGCGGCCAGCTTCACAGGCTGATGCCGGGCGATCAGCTTCCCCTGTCCGTCACCGGTCGGAAACAGCAGCAACAGGCAGGCCGCGAGGCCCGAGATCACCCCCACGCGGACAAACGTGCGGCCGTGGTCGGCGTGCCGGCCGGCGATCAGGTAGAACGCGCCCACCGAGGCCATTACGAAAGAGGCCGTGACCACCGACCCCAGCATGGTGTGGGCGTACTGCCACAGCGCCCACGGATTCAGAACCAGGGCCCAGAAGCCGGCCAGTACCAGGTCGCCCGTGCCGGTGCTGGCGTAGCCGGTGGGGTGCTGCATCCAGGCGTTGGTGGCCACGATCAGGTAGCCGCTCAGCCAGGAGCCGAGAAAGACCAGGAACGCCGCCATCCAATGCCCGGCCTTTCCCAGCCGCTTCTCGCCGAAAAGGAACAGGCCCAGGAACGACGATTCCAGGAAGAAGGAAAAGACCCCTTCCATGGCCAGCGTTTGCCCGATGACGCCGCCCGCCACCTTCGAGAAGCGCGCCCAACTGGTGCCGAACTGGAATTCCATGGGGATGCCGGTGACCACTCCCAGCGCGAAGTTGATGGCGAAGATGCGGGCCCAAAACCGCGCCGCGCGGTTGTAGCGCTCGCCGCCGGTCCCGAGCGCCATGGTCTTCAAAACCACGATGAGCAGGGCCAGGCCCATGGTCAATTGCGGAAACAGGTAGTGAAATGTGATGGTGAATGCGAAGTGCAGGCGATGCCAATCCAGCGCCGAATCCATATTGCCCCGCTCCTGTAAGCCCGTGGCGGCCTATTTCGGGGACAGGCTACGAAATCCCGAAACTCCATCTCGCCGAGGCCAAGTCCTCTTGCGGCCCGAGTTTCGGG
>JAUYBU010000570.1 GCA_030693045.1 Bryobacterales bacterium
TGCCGGAGAGGTGGAGGAGGTACTGAAGCGTGCGCGGGTCACCTGTGTCCGCTCCCCTTCCTTGGTGGCGCCCGGAGCTCCCAGCGGGCTGTACATATGCAAGCCGCAGGGGTATGGGTTCGAAGCGGTATCGCGCAAGCAGCGCGCCCACGTGCGCGCCGGTCTGGACCGGTGCGAGGTACGGGCGGTCGACCCGGATGAGCTCGAGCGTGAGGGCCTGGAGTTGAACACGGACACGATGAAGCGCCAGAGCCGGTACGATCCCGAGTTCGGCGATCCCCGCAATTGGAAGCGATTTGTGGATGCCGTTCGCCAGAGTCCGGCGATCACCGTCAGGGGAGCGTACCTGAACGGCCGCCTGTCGGCGTACACGGTTCTCTGCCGCGAGGAAGGCTGGCTGCAGATGCTGGTCAAAATGTCGCGCACGGCCGATCTCGCGCACTCCACCAACCACGCGCTGGATTTCTCGGTCCTGTCGGAAGCGGGGCGCGATCCTTCCATCCGCGCGGTCGGAAACTGGTATTCCTCAGGGGATGCCCACTCCGGATTGGACCGTTACAAACGGAATATGGGCTTCGAAACGGTACCGTTCAGTCTGTCCGTCCGGCTTCATCCGAACCTTGCTCCGCTGGTGACCAGCCGCGCCGTGTTTATCGCCATCAAGGCCGCGCAGTCGGTCCGCCCGCAAAGCGACTTCCTGCGGAAGGCTAAAGACCTGCTCGACGCCGCCGTTCTCAGCCGGCCCCAATCTCCCGCCGCGGTTGACCCCTGCCAGCACGAGGCAGGCCGGGAATACTCGCGAATCTCGCGTCCCAAACCGGTGTTCCTCGCCTGCTGGTATCTGAAGCAGTTGCGCCAACGCGGAATCGCCGAGTCGTTGCGAATGGCGCCCGACTTCCTCTCGGCCCGTCTGTTCCGACGGAGGAAACAGCTTGTCCCGAGGCCTGCCGAACCGTGCGAGGTTCTGAGCCTCCAGCCCGGCGAATGGGTAGAGGTAAAAGGCGAGGACGAGATTCTGTCTACCCTGGACAAGCGGGGCAAGAACCGCGGTCTGCTCCTTACGAACGAGATGCGGCCGTACTTCGGCCGGAAATTCAGGGTCTTCAAACGCGTGGAGCGGATATACCTGGAGGAATCGCGGCAGAAGCGGAAGCTGAAAAACACCGTTCTTCTCGAAGGACTCTACTGCTCCGGCGCGGAGATGGAGTGCGACAAAGCTTGTTTCCTTTTCTGGAAAGAGGTGTGGCTGCGCCGGACCACCCCGCCGCCTGGCCTCGTCGACTGGCAGGGCACGCGGGTGACCCTGGTCTCTTTGCCTGCTATTCCGGCCACGAACGGGAAGGCGGAACTGCACCGCGAGCGATGTCCCGAATAGTCCTCGGTATCCTCTGTTACGCGGCCGCAGGCGCCGCGCGGGGCGGGAACGATTCGCCAGGTAGCCCCTCACCCACTGGTTAGCAGGTCATTCATGCAAGTGATTCAAAACAGGCATCATAAAGAACGCACTTCGCTGGAGTCGGTTTTATTTTGCGGGAGGTTGGGCGGCCAAGAGTCCATGGCGCAAAACAGTGGCGGAGTTATGATGAGAAGGTGGGAGGTCCCCGCATGACGACACGCGAAGAACTGCACCAACTTGTGGATGAGCTGCCGGAAGATCAAGCGGAACTCGCGCGCGGGTGGCTCCAGGACCTCCGCGACGCCGCTGATGAGGACGGGCCACCGCTCGACTCCGAGGCGCTCGCCTCTCTGGATCGTGGTCTCGCGGATCTTGCGGCGGGTCGGGTGAAACCTCTCGCTGAATACGAACGCGAACGCGGCCTGTGAACTTTCGAGTCAGCGTCGCGCACGAAGCCGAGAAGATCCTTGATCGGCTTGACCGGCCTACCGAAGAGCGTGTTCGCGCTCGCTTCGGACAACTCGCTGTTGACCCATTCGATCCGCGCCTCTCTGCTCCACTCGCCGGCAGACCTGGAATCCGAAAGTCCCGCGTTGGGGGCTGGCGCATCCTGTTCACCGTGGACCGCGAAGCCAAAGTGATCTATATCCTCACCGTTGATACCCGTGGCCAGGTCTACAAACACTCATGACGACCTCGTGCGGAAAGCCCAGAAGTTGTTCTGAGTAGCGCACGAGCGCCGCCTCGTTGAACGAGATTCGAATCCGGCCGGAGTCGGATTTCCAGATCACTTCCTTGACGGCATCCCCAACGAGCCGGTGCTGCGCAGTGACGTTCAGAATTGAAAAGACCTGGCTCAACGCGTGGATCGTGGCCAGCCAAAGAGGCGGTCTCCCGCGTCGCGGCGAGAGGCTCTCAGCCGGTGCGCGAAAGATCGACTCGACTTGGTGGTCAATATCGAAAACCCGCACCTGGGTTCCGGCACACGGCGTTCGACCCACGGCGGCTCGACGGCAGCGGAAGGAAACATAGCGCACGGAACCTCGGCTGTTCGTGTGTATGCCCATCAACTCGCCGCAACGCGCGCACCGCACCTTTCCCTGCAAGATCGACCACATCCTGTGTTGACGCGGCCCACTCGTGCCGGTTCTGCGAGCGGCAACGGCATCCGCGCAGCGCTTGAAGGTGTCTTGGCTCACGATCGGCTCATGCACCGCCGGCCGCGTACCAGAGGCGGCGCGGAAGCGACCGGTGTAGGCGGGGTTCGACACCGTATCCAGCACCTGTCGCGCGGTCCAGGGCCGGCCGTTCCGTGTCTGCCATCTCCGGTCCGCGGCGATTCTCTCGACCTGGGACGGCGGGACGCCGGAGGAGATGAGTTCGAATAACTCGCGCACAATCGCTGCTTCGTCCGGCGTGGGGATCAACTGCTTCGTCATGCGATCGGCAGAGTAGCCGTAGGGAGTCCGTCCCGCGATTCTCCTGCCGCGCAAGATCAATCCGGCGCGCCGGTCGGAGATCCGGCTGGCGATCAGTTCCCGTTCGAATTCCGCGAAGCAAGCGAGCAAATTCAACAGCAGTGTATCGAAGGCGCCGCCGGCCAGTTCGGGCATGGCGGCAATGCGCAGTTCCACGCCGGATTCCCTGAACTCCTCCAACAAGGCGGTGCAGTCGGCAACCCGGCGGGACAGGCGGTCGAGTCGATGCACGACAACTACGTCAACCCGCCCACTTCGGAGTGCCGCCAGCAACCGCTGCATCGCGGGACGGTTCAGGCTGGCGCCGGATTCGCCATTGTCATCGAAACGCTCGTCAAGCAGGCGATACGCCGGGCACCCCGCCGAGCGGACGAAATCGACGCACATCTGGCGCTGCGCCTCGCACGACGTGAGGTCGCCTTCCGTCTTCACCGATTGCCGGGTGTAGACCGCGCATGTCCGGAGTTCCGGCGGCTGCGGATGGTCCAATCTTCATCGTACGGCGGATTGCCGCTAACTGTTGGT
This sequence comes from Bryobacterales bacterium, assembly GCA_030693045.1. GTDB lineage: Bacteria > Acidobacteriota > Terriglobia > Bryobacterales > Bryobacteraceae > JACQZT01. The sequence goes on from JAUYBU010000570.1 coordinate 3,400, forward strand.
CATGCGGATTCGATTTGTCCGGCTCGAGGTTGGACATGTTTGGCCAGTCGTCAACCAATTCCTGTTTTCCGGGTGGAGACGGGGAGAAACGGCCTCCCGGTGACCGCCACGGGCGCTCACATCTGGCCAGCCATGGCGAACGCGGAGACCGCATCGGGGATCAAACCAGTAGCTTTGCAGCTCACCTAAGCTGGTAGACTCCGTGCATGGGCTCAGCCTCGCTTGCCCCGACCCTGACTCCGCACGGCCGTCTGGCGTTAGGCGAAGCCCCTGACGCGCCGCTCCTCGATATCGAGGTTGCTCAACGCCTGCGGAATGCCTTCGAGCGCGGATCGGGCCATGGTCTTCTACAACTCGGAGCGGCTGAAGCCGGAACCGCGCTTCCTCCTGTTTTCTCCTACTGGAGAGAATTCGGCGCATGGTACGTTACCGCCCTCTGCATCCGCCCGGATACCGATGCGCCGCCACGGAAAGTGCGCGTCCCGGCGCCCTCCGCAGCGGAGTTGGACCGACTGGTCCTGGCGGCGCCACTCATGACTGGCGCGGAGTATCTGACGGCGGAGGTCCTTGACGCCCTCTGGCAGGAACTGGACGCCGCATTCGGCATCGAACTGGCAGAGTCGAAATGCGGGATACAGGACTTCCTGAAGCGCCGGAACCCTGCGTGGAACCTGGTCGGCCGCGTGCACTTCAATCTGGCCGAAAACCGCAAAGACCAGGATGCGCCTTTCGCCTTTCTCGCAACCTACACCACGCGGTTGACGGCGAATTCGAAGGCTCAACATCTTCCGCTGGGGAAGGCTCTTGGCGAATATTCGGGCGCGGCAAACAAGGACCGTCTGCTGTCTCTGCTTCTTCCTGTGCAGAGAGCGTCGGAGACCTGCCCGTGGCTGAAGACCCTGGTCGATGCCGGCGAGATCTTCCACCCGCTCCGGTGGACCCCCAACGAGGCCATTCAGCTTTTGAGAGACGTCCCACACCTGGAGAGTGCCGGGGTGGTAGTTCGAATGCCGGCAACGTGGAGGGCCAACCGGCCTCCCCGCCCGCGGGTGTCAGCCCAGATCGGCGGCAAAGCGCCAGCGGGACTGGGCCAGGACGCTCTGCTCGATTTCCAGATGGAGGTCACTCTCGATGGCGAGCGCTTGACCGCTGCCGAGATCCGGGAATTATTGGAGAAATCAGATGGGCTGGCTCTGGTCCGCGGCCGTTGGGTCGAAGTGGACGGCGAGCGGCTGCGCCGCATGTTGGAGCACTTCCGTGAGGTCGAGCGCACGGCAGCGGAGAATGGGCTCGGATTTCGGGAGGCCGTTCGTCTGCTGGCTGGCGCCGATGTCGCAGCCGGCGATGCCTCCGAGGATGCCCGCGCAGAGTGGTCTCAGGTGGTCGCCGGCCCCTGGCTCGCAGAAACGCTGAGAGGTCTCCGTAGCCCGGAGGGATTGGCCCGAATCGACCCCGGCGACACCCTGAACGCGACGCTGCGGCCCTACCAGCAGGTGGGAGTGCGCTGGCTCTATCTCATCGCGAGACTCGGTCTCGGGGCGTGCCTGGCCGATGACATGGGACTTGGCAAGACCATTCAGGTGCTTGCGTTGCTGCTCGTCCTCAAGCGCCAAACGGCCGGCCAACAGCAGCCGAGCCTGCTGGTAGCCCCAGCTTCGCTGCTGGCGAACTGGGCATCGGAGATCGAACGTTTTGCGCCTGGTTTGAAGGCGCTCATCGCCCACCCGTCTGCCCTTTCCGCCGACGCGCTCAAGACCGTTGCGCCAGAGCGGCTGCGCGACGTGGACCTGGTAATCACCAGCTACGGCTCGCTGCTCCGCGTGCCGTGGATCGCGGAAACTGCCTGGCATCTGGTGGTTCTGGACGAGGCGCAGGCCATCAAGAACCCCGATGCCAGGCAGACGCGCTCCGTCAAGGGGCTGAAGGCGCGTGCACGATTCGCCCTGACGGGCACTCCCATCGAGAACCGGCTCGCCGATCTCTGGTCCATTTTCGACTTCGTCAATCCAGGGCTGCTGGGATCGTCGAAGGAGTTCACCAACTTCGTCAAAGGCCTTGCGAACAGGCCGCACAATTCTTATGGCCCTCTGCGCGAGCTCGTGCGGCCCTACATTCTGCGGCGGCTGAAGACCGATAGAGCCGTAATCGCGGATCTGCCGGACAAGACCGAAGTGAAGGCATTTTGCCAACTCAGCCGGAAGCAGGCCGCCCTCTACGAGCAATCGGTGAAGGAGCTGGCCACGCAGCTTAAGGCTGCCGAGGGCATCCAGCGCAAGGGCCTGGTGTTGTCGTTCCTGATGCGGTTCAAGCAGATTTGCAATCACCCATCCCAGTGGCTGGGAGACGGCAGTTGGGGCGAAGACGACAGCGGCAAATGGGCCCGATTGCGGGATATCGCGGAGGTCATTGCGGCCAAGCAGGAGAAGATGCTCGTCTTCACCCAGTTTCGGGAGGTGATCGCTCCGCTGGCGGCTTTCCTCGGATCGGTCTTTGGACGCCCCGGCCTGGTTCTTCACGGCGCGACCGCCGTGAAGCAGCGCAAGGAAGTCGTGCGCCGCTTTCAGGAAGACGAAGCCGTGGGCTTCTTCGTTCTTTCGCTGAAAGCCGGTGGCGCGGGACTCAACCTTACAGCCGCCTCGCATGTTGTGCACTTCGACCGCTGGTGGAACCCGGCGGTAGAGAACCAGGCCACGGACCGCGCCTTCCGCATCGGCCAAACAAAAAATGTGTTGGTGCACAAGTTCGTGTGCCGCGGTACCGTGGAAGACAAGATCGACCAGCTCATTGAATCGAAGCGGCAACTCTCGACGGACTTGCTGGAAGGCGGGGCCGACCTGCTCCTGACGGAGATGAAGGACGAGGAACTGCTCAAGCTGGTAGCGCTCGACATCAACAAAGCGCTGAAGGAGACGTGATCGATGGATTACTACGGATGGAGACCCTATGTCTCGGTGGCGCAGCGGCGGCGGAAAGCCGCCAGCGAGATGGCCAAACTCAAGAAGAAAGGCCATCCGGTCTCGCCGGTGGTGGTGGAAGGCCGCACCATCGTCAAGACCTTCTGGGGCAAGGCGTGGTGCGAGAACCTGGAACGCTATAGCGACTTTGCCAACCGGTTGCCGCGCGGCCGCACCTATGTCCGCAACGGTTCCGTGATCGATCTTCAGATTGCGCCCGGCGAAATCAAAGCGCTGGTGAGCGGCTCGGAGATTTACAGGGTTGCGGTGAAAGTGGCGCCGGTGGCGAAGGCGCGCTGGCAAGCCATCTGCAAAGACTGCGCCGGCGCGATTGATTCGCTCATCGAGCTTCTACAGGGACGGTTCTCCAAGGGAGTCATGGAACGGGTTTGCCGGCAGAAGACCGGCCTTTTCCCGTCGCCGGACGAGATCAAGCTCTCGTGCAGTTGTCCGGACTGGGCCGAGATGTGCAAGCATGTCGCGGCGGTGCTCTACGGTATTGGCGCACGGCTGGACCAACAGCCCGACCTCCTCTTCCGGTTGCACAACGTGGACGAAAAGGAGCTCATCGCCGGGGCCGGAAGGGCGCTTCCCCAGGCCAAAAGGGCGCCGGCTGCAAGCAAGATCCTCGGCGACGAAGACCTTTCGGCTCTATTTGGACTGGACATCGCTCCAGGCGCCGGCCCCGATACCGGGTTGTCCAGGGCCGCCGCCGCGGAGCCGAAACGCTCGAAAGCGCGGGCCGGCAAGATGGCCCCAGCAGTGTTGGGTGGAAAAGGTACGGTTCGCGCACAGGAGCAGCAGCCTGACGAGAGGACGGCTGCACGTGCACCGAATACTACCGCCGCCCGCCCCCCCGGAAGGAAAATATCCGCTGCGGTGCGGAAGCGCATCGCAGCAGCGCAGAAGAAGCGATGGGCAGCATTCAGGAAGGCAAATGGTTGAAGGAGCATCGCAGAAAACAGGGACTCTGTTTCCAGCAAGTCAACTTCGTGGCTGGCTGGATCCGGGAAGAGCAGCCGGACCAGTGCATCGCCGAGGATTGCAGCGACTTCGTGAATGGCGCTGTCGAGGGCGGCGTCGCGATCGCGCATGAGCGGTCTCCTTGGAAGACCACCCACGACGATCTCCGCTTGGCGGTCGAGCCGTCGTCTGGTGGATGTGATCGACGCGGCGTTGTGCCGTGTCTGTTAACTATATACGCCGCGCGGGTTCGATTTGTCCGGCCTGAGGCTGGACATGTTTAGCCAGCCGTTAACCAACTCCGATAATCGCCGGCTGAGACGTGGAGAAACAGGCCGCGTAGGGCGTGTAGCCGCGAGTCTTGGGGCGCCAGGCCGGAAACGTGAGACAAACAGAGAGACAGTGAACGCGCGAAACGTCGGCCAAATTAGGACTTGCGGAAACGGCTATGCTGTCAACAAACTGCGGGGAAATCATTGCAGGGAAAGGACTTGGCTCCTCAGGTAGGACTCGAACCTACAACCCTTCGGTTAACAGCCGACCGGCTTGTAGCCGCCTCGTGGTGCAAACACAAGACTTAGACACGACAAAACCTGATTTTCCCGGAAATTGGGGGGACTCTGGGGGGAGTCTTCACCGCCGCATCTTCAGCACTTGCCACCTTGGCCAGCAGCAACTCGGCGCTCACCGGCTTCGTCATCACAGCGTCGGCGCCCAGCAGCTGTGCTCTCGTTAGGAATTGTGCTAAGTCGGGGCGGTTCCTCGGGGCACAAGGCGGAAACGGACGTGTATACTAATTGAGAGTTGGATATCCAGAATCGTGGTCCACAAGTTGCCCCTAGCCCTGCCCATTACCCAGAAGTGACGCGGGAGAGTGACGCATCGCTCAGCGCGAACCCCATCGCCATCAAACGCAATGCGGCGTAGCCCTGCCAGATCAGTTGATGACCGGGAGGCGGAT
>JAUYBU010000575.1 GCA_030693045.1 Bryobacterales bacterium
CGGGCGCGAAGGCAAGTCCCGGAATCGGCACCCGCCAAGGCACACGACTCCGCGACCCCGCCTTCGCTCCTAAGTATCAGATTCCACACTGGAAAAGAAGCCCATCCCTGACTTTTGCCGATTGGCCGGTTATGGTTCACAACTTTCAATATTTTTTATCTCGCTGAAAAGAATAACAATTTCCTCTTGACAGCCGCTATTCCTTTGATCCGGAAGGTACTATAGGTCAGGGATGGCCGGTTGGGCTATGGCCGTTTCAAAAGGACGGAAAGACATGGGAGACCCTCCCATCATCATCATTTTCCCCGGCCTTTGGTAATTTGCTGAACCACAGCGTGCGTATTGGGACGCACGATACACCTAAAGAACCGATTTTTCGGTTGCCGTTTCCACGGCGTTTCTGGTATGCTTCCTAGGAGTACTACCGTATGGAGTACTCCTGGGAACGCCAGACCCCACGTTCTGCTTAATCCAAACCCACAGAGCAAGTATGAACTGGTGTCGGTCGATTTCCGGGCTCGTCATTCTTGTCTCACTCGGTGGCTGGCTGGTTTCCAGGACTCCGTCCGAGGGTCTATCGTCTCCGTCGGGTGTGCGTTCGGAGCCCGCCGATCTGGTGCGGCTTCGCGAGCAAGGGAACCGGCACTTCGCCGCTCAGCGCTACGAAGAGGCGTCCGAAATCTACGAGCGAGGCTATCGCGAGTCGCTCGCGCGGCGTCAGATCTGGCCCGCGGTTCGTTTTCTGACCAATCTGGCGGGCTGCCAGTTCGCCCTCTCCCGGTATCAAAAGGCGGTTGAAATCTACCTGGAAGCCCAGCGTCTGGCCCGGCCCATCCGGTACGCGGAAGCGCTGGGCATGACCTCCTTGAATCTCGCGGGCATCTACTTGCAGATGGGCGACGCGGGCGCGGCGGCGCAGGCGGCCGAACAAGGGATCCGGGACCTCGAAGGGTGTCCGAACTTGGGTTTCCGCGCCAAGCTTCTGGGCCAGCTTGGGAACGCTCGCGGATGGTCGGGGCGGTTCGAAGAAGCGATTTCCATACTCGGCGCGAGCCAGCGGGAGGCGGACCGGGTGAACGACCTGCCGACGCTGGCGGTGACCCTGGATTACGGTGGAATCCATTGTCTGCGGCGTGGGGACTTGCCGGGCGCGGAGGCTGCGTTTCTAAAAGCGTATCTGGTGCGCAGGCTCCGCAAGCCGGACGAAGTTCACTTGTCCCACGCCAACCTGGGCCGCTTGCGGTTGGCGCAAGGCGACTTCAAATCGGCTGAGACGCTCTTCAGCCTGGCGCTGGCGAAAGCCAACAGCGCGCCGAGCCTGGTTCAGGTCTGGACGCTCTATCACGGGCGGGGCGCGGCGCGTCAGGCGCAGGGCAGGTTCGACGAGGCCTGGGCCGATTTCGGGACCGCGGTCGACTTAGCGCGCCGGTGGCGCGCCGACGCGGTTGCCGCCGACGCCATGCGCATCCGCACCGATGCGGGACTTCACGAGGTCTATCAGTCCTACATCCGGGCCGGCAACCGCGCGGCGCTTAGCAGTGGCCGGCCGGAAATGGCGCGGCGCGCGTTCTCGGCGGCCGAAGAACATCGGGCCGTGAGCTTGCGCGAACAGTGGAACGCCTCGGGCGAATGGCGCCGGAAGCTGCCCGCGGAGTACTGGCCGGTGTTGGGCCAACTCCAATCCGCCGAGGTCGCCGCTTTACGGGACAATTCCGCGCCGGCCATCGCGCGCGCGGCCCGGCTCCGCTTGCGGCTGATCGAGATGGAGGCCCAAACCGGTGCGCCGCGGCCACTCGCGGTTGCCGGCGGCGGGGTCGAGTTCTCGCGCGCAATCCAACTCAAACTGAGCCCCTCGGAGGCGCTGCTCAGCTTCGAGTTCGGCGAGAAGGAATCCTATCTCTGGGCCCTCACCGGCAAGCGGTTCTTCTTGCACGCCCTGGGTCCCAGGCGGGAACTGACGGCGTTGATTTCGCGCTTCCGCGACGCGGTGCGGCTGGGTCGGGCGGATGCCGCCGATGCCGGAGCCGAGCTGTATTCGAGGCTGTTCGGCTCGCTGCGGCCTTCGGTGACGGCCAAGGCCCGCTGGCTTCTGGTTCTGGACGACGCGTTGTTCGAGGCGCCGCTGGCGGCGGCCGTCATCGGCCGGGCCAATGGCCGCCCGGTCTATCTGGCCGAAAGCCACTCGCTCATGACCATTCCCAGCGCGGCGGCGCTGCTGGAACCTGGCGCCGGCGCCGGCGGCGGTGCCGGGCCGCTGTTTGTCGGCGTCGGAGACCCGGTCTATAATTCCGCCGATCCGAGATGGGCGGGAAAGCCGGAGCCGAGGATGTTGCATCGGTGGGGCCTGGCCCTGGTCTCGCTGCTGGGCGCTTCCGCCTCGCCCCAGCCGAACTTCGAACTTCCACGATTGGCAGCCAGCGCCACGGAAATCCGTGAGTGTTCGCGGCGATGGGGCGCCCGGGAAAGCGTGCTTCTGGAAGGCCCGGCGGCCTGCCGCGACCGGCTGGTGGAAGCGCTGCGCAGCCGGCCGGCGGTGCTCCACCTGGCCACCCACGTGCTCACTCCCGAGAGTCGCCGCGACGGGGCGCTGATAGCCCTCAGTCTCGGTCCGCCAGGAAGGCCGGAGGTGCTCACCAGTTCCGAAATCGCCTCGCTGAGTGCGGCGCGATTGGTTGTGCTGAGCGGCTGTAGTTCCGGAAACGGCGCTCCTCTGCCCGGCGCCGGCCTGGTCGGATTGACCCGGGCGTGGCTGGCGGCGGGCGCCGACCGCGTGGTGGCTAGTCTTTGGCCTACTCCCGACGATTCGGGAGAGATATTTCTCTCCTTTTACGGACATATCTCACAGCAACCGCGAGAGGCTGCGGAGGCGTTGCGCAAGGCTCAGCTTGAGATGCTGCGCTCAGGTAACTGGCGGCGAGAGCCGCGCTATTGGGCCGCGTACGTTGTCACAGGAAAAGGATAAACATAAATGCCGACGACCGAGAACCAGGGTCCCGCGGACCAGTCTGCCCATTGGGAGCAACTGGTTGAGCAGATTCGCGTGGGGGACCCGGCGGGCATGGAAGCGCTCTACCGCGTCTTCGCGCGAGGCGTTCGATTCTATCTGTGCCGTCAGCTTGGACCGCAGGAGCTGGACGACAAAGTGCACGACACCTTCCTGATTGTGGTACAGGCAATCCGGCGGGGTGAACTGCGGGAACCGGAACGGCTGATGGGATTCGTCCGGACGGTGGTGCGCCGGCAGGTGGCGGCACATATCGACCAGGCGGTGCAGTCGCGGCGCGACCGCGTGGACGTCGAGTCGGGCATTCACATCGTGGATTCCCGGTCCAATCCCGAAGAGGTGCTGGTGGTGAAGCAGCGCGCCGAGGCTGTGGAACGGGCCTTGCACTGCATATCCGGCCGCGACCGCGAGATTCTCACCCGCTTCTACCTTCTGGAACAGACGCAGGAGGAAATCTGCCACGACATGAGCCTGAGCGAGACCCAGTTCCGGCTGTTGAAGTCGCGCGCCAAAGCCCGGTTTGGAGAACTGGGCAAAAAAAAGCTGGTTCGTTCCGCATTGACGCAATTTATTGTGAGAGCAAAAGCGGCCTCGGCCGACTAGTCTTCAGAGGAGGACTCTGAGGAAATGTCTAAGCTCGCACAAACTCACCCATCGGAGGAAGTCCTTGAGGAGTACGCGCTGGGCCGGCTGACCGGTCCGAAACTGGAACAATTCGAAGAACATCTGTTGGTCTGCGCCCAGTGTCAGGACGGTCTTGAGGAGACCGACCGGTTCATCGTCGGCATAAAGCAAGCGGCCGGCACCGCACCCCGGCCGGAGCGGAAGCGGTTTGGCCGATTCAAACTGCTCTCGAAGCCGGTTTGGGCGGGGGCGCTGGCCGCGGCGGCCTTGGCTGTGGTGGTGTGGATGCCGCGGCAACCGGCGGCCGGCTATGACGCCGAGGTGAGCCTGCAGGCGATGCGCGGGGCGGAGGCGGTTGCACCGGCGGTTCCGGCCGGCAAGCCGTTCCTGCTGAAAGCGGATGTAAAGGGGCTCCCTCCGGCTTCCGAGTTCAGACTGGAAGTTGCCGACTCGGGCGGCGCCGTGGTGTGGCGCGCGACTGTTTCTCCCAAGGACGCCCTGATCTCGACGGTGGTGGCAAGGAAGCTGGGCGCCGGCCGCTACTGGGTGCGGCTGTACGACCCGGCCGGCGCGCTGGTGCGGGAATACGGGCTGGAAAGCCGGTAGGGGCTAGAAGACGCGGCGGCCCTTGAGCCGCTCGACCGTGAACTTGGCGGTTTCGGCCACCGCCATCACGGCCATGACGCCGGCTTGCACCGGGTCGGTGACCACCAGGTCGGCGGCCTCCGGCACGCTGCCCGCCATGTTCAGGCTGATGACCAGCAATCCCTGGGCGCGAACCTCCCGCACCGCCTGCTCGATTTCGCCGCCCATGAGCGAACCGGCCAGGACCAGCGCTCTGGCTCGCGGCAGGCGGACCACGGCGCGCACGGCGTCGGCCAGCGGTTGCTCGCCCACCAGGGGAATGGTGTCCACCGAGATGTGTTCGCCGCGAATGTTATGGCGGTCGGCCTCGGAGATGGCGCCGATGGCCACCTGTCCCACCTGCGCCCCGCCGCCCATGATAATGATGCGCTTGCCGTAGATCTTCTGGAAAGTCTTGACCACCGACACGCCCCGGACCACGTCCAGCCGCGTCATTTCCGCAACCAGCGCATCCGGCTCGGCCGCCAGATCGATCTCGAAATAGGTGCGCGACTCGGGCGGGCGGCTCTCGATGATCTCGACGGATGTGATATCGCCGCCATGGCGGGCGATCACGCCGGAGAGTTGGTGGAGCACGCCGGGCCCCGGGTCGGTCCGGGCGAGAAGTCCGATGCGATCAGTCTGCATGTCTCGATTGTAGGGCACGCGGGGCGCTATGATGGTCGGGATGAAACGTCGCAATGTACTCATGACCATGGCCGGCGGCGCCGGTGCGATGCTGGGAGGCGCGGGGCCGCTGGCCGGGGCGCGGCAAATGGCGCGGCGCGGGCTCCCGCCGCTCAAGATTACGGATGTCAAGACGATTCTGACGCAGCCCGCCGACAGCCACCTGGTGATCGTCAAGGTGCTGACCAGCGAACCGGGGCTGTACGGCGTCGGTTGCGCCACCCACCGCGAACGGCCGCTGGCGGTGGCCGCGGCGATTGATCAGTATCTCAAGCCGGCGCTGATCGGACGCGACGCGGACCAGATCGAGGACATCTGGCAGTCGGCCTACGTTTCTTCTTACTTCCGCAGCGGCGTGACGCTGAACAACGCGCTGAGCGGGGTGGACGGCGCGCTGTGGGACATTCTGGGCAAGCGCACCGGGGTGCCGGTCTATCAACTGCTCGGCGGAAAGGTGCGCGCGGCCGTGCCGCTGTACGCCCACTCGAGCGCGGTCGAGCTGCCGGCGCTGGAAGACAGCGTGCGCAAGTGGATGGCGCAAGGCTACCGTCACGTGCGGGTGCAACTGGCGGTTCCGGGATTCTCGGGCTACGGCGTGTCGGGCGCCAAGACCAGCGACGAAACGCAGCGGATGCGGCCGGAGGGCGTGACGCCGTCCCTGGTTTTCGAGCCCACGCCTTACGTGAACAACACCATCCGGATGTTCGAGTACCTGCGCGCCAAGCTGGGCTTCGAGGTCGAGTTGCTGCACGACGTCCACGAGCGCACGCCTCCGGCGCAGTCGCTGCAACTGGCCAAGGCGCTGGAGCCGTACCGGCTGTTCTTTCTCGAGGATGCCTTTGCCCCGGAGGACGTCGAGTGGTTCAAGATCCTGCGCCAGCAGACCACCACTCCCATCGCCATGGGAGAGCTGTTCGTCAACCGTAACGAATGGCTGCCGCTGGTCGCCAACCGGCTGATCGATTTCGTGCGGCACCACGTTTCGGCGGTGGGCGGATTGAACATGGCGCGCAAGATCGCCGCCTGCTGCGAGTTCTTCAACGTGCGCACGGCCTGGCACGGTCCCAGCAACGTGTCCGCCGTCGGGCACGCGGTGAACATGCACCTGGACCTGGCCGTCTACAACTTCGGCATCCAGGAGCAGAATCCCTTCTCGGCGGCGGTGCGCGAGGTGTTTCCGGGCGCGCCCGAGATTAAGGGCGGTTACATGTACTCGAACGACCAGCCCGGGCTGGGCATCGACATCGACGAGCGGGCGGCGGCCCGGTTCCCCTACAAATCGCCCGGCGGCATCCGCCCCAGCGATCGGCGATTGGATGGCACCATCGTGCGGCCGTAAGTGAGTCGCCGCCGCGAGCCCCGATCAGCCGGCTGGCCCTTCCTCGGCGCGTTCCAGTAGCGCGTGGGCCGCGAATTGCGCGTATTCCTGTGGAATCACAACCTCCCAGACCCGCCGGGTTTGCATGCCATCCTCCAGGCACGCACTGAGCATCGCAACCGGGAGGCCGATGGCGCGCAACCGCTCGACCGCGCGTTCCGCTTCTTGACGGGTTTGGCAACTTTGCACTGTCATGGCGCTGACTCTGTCTGCGCGGACTATCGGCAGATCGGCTGGAAAACTCCACGGCCTCGCCCGGAGCGGCGCGGTGAGGCCGGCGACCGGGAGCGGCACCCGGTAGTGTCCTAATCTTGCGTTGACGGATGTTTTTTCCCTACTGGGGGCATTGCGAACGTCCGATTGTTAGAATAGTATTGGATTATCGAAATGGAGCGATCCCCTATGGCCCTTGAGCGAGAGTTGGAGGCATACAGAAAGAAACTCCCCGAATTGGCCGGGAGCGAAGGGAAATTCATTCTGATCCATGGCGATGAACTCGTTGACGTTTTCGGCACATATGAAGACGCAATCAAGGAGGGGTACGCTAGGTTCAAGCTGGAACCCTTCCTGGTGAAACAGATTCGCGCCATTCAGCAGGTTCACCTCATCACAAGACTGGTCGCGCTAGCCACCGTGAGATGCGCACTCCCAACAGGATAAAGAATTGTCATTTTTTACTCGTCAGGTTGCTCCCGATGGTGGTCTGATCATAAATGCCGTGGTCGGCGTGAGCGACGCTCGTCACAATGCGCTTGCGGCAGCCAACCTGCCAACTCCGGCTCCCATTCCCATTCTCGCAATGATCGATACCGGAGCTAGCTGTACATGTGTTGACCCAACTATTCTTCAGCAGCTAGGTCTCACGCCAACAGGAAGTGCCGCTGTCCACACGCCAACAACGGGGCCAAGTCCAGCCATGGTCGATCAGTACGATATTGGCATCCTGATTCCGACCGATCTAGCTTCGCCGCCATTACTCCACCTAACAATTCCGGTCATTGCCGCTGATTTGCTGGTTTGCCAGGGATTTCATGCTTTGATCGGGCGGGATATTCTCGCCGGTTGCCACCTAACGTACGATGGGAAGTCTGGCCTCTTCACACTCGCCTATTGAACTTCGATCATCAACGCACCTTTAGGACACCACCCCTCGCCCGGAGCGGCGGAACTGCTGTACACTATTGTTAAGTACAGAGGAGGGCATCACAGCATGCATCGACGCCACTTTCTTCAGACCGCATTCGGCGCCACCGCGACCGCGGCTTTCGGCTCCCGGGCGCCGCTCTGGGGCGCCAAGGCCAGGCAGGCCACCGACGTTGTCAGTCTGGGGCCGGACAAGATCAAGCTGACGCGGCTGGCCATCGGGACCGGCACCAAGGGCGGCAGCATCCAGCGCCAACTTGGTGTTGACGGCGTGGCCAACATGCTGCGCTGGGGCTACGACCAGGGCCTCTTCTTCTGGGAGACCGCCGACGCTTACAAGACCCATCCGCACGTGGCCCAGGCGCTGAAGGGCGTTCCACGCGAGAAGGTCACGCTCTTGACCAAGACGCGGGCGCGCACCGCCGACGAGCTGAAGGCCGATTTGGACCGTTTCCGCACGGAACTGGGCACCGACTACATCGACATCGTCCTGCTGCACGCCAACCGCTCGCCCAAATGGACCGAAGAGCGCGCGGGCGCGATGGAGGCGCTGGCCGAGGCGCGCCAGAAGAAGATCATCCGCTCGCACGGCTGCTCGAACCACTCGCTGGAAGCTCTGCAACTGGCCGCCCGGACGCCCTGGGTGCAAGTGAACCTGGCGCGCATCAACCCGGTCGGGATGTTGATGGACTCCGACCCGAAGGCCGTCGTCGCCGTGTTGCGCCAGATGAAGGCCGCCGGCAAGGGCGTCATCGGCATGAAGATCCTCGGCGAGGGCGGCCTGAAGGATCGCGTGGACGAGGCGCTGAGCTACGCGCTGGAGCTGGATTGCGTCGACTGCTTCACGATCGGCCCGGGTAACCGGGACGAACTCGCGGACCTGATCAAGCGCATCCCGCTCAGCTCCGAGATGCCCAAGGCGGCGTAGGCAACCCCAACCGGGCGAAGGGCCGAGTCTTCGGCGGAACTGGCTACCAGAGCAGCTTGATGCCCAACTGCAACTGGCGCGGATAGTTGGACTGCGGCGCGCTGACGGTGCTCTTGTACAGGATCCCGAAGTTCGCGTTGTCCGCCGTGCTGTTAAACATGGCGCCGGTGACGAAGAAGGAGTTGGCGATGTTGAACACCTCGGCGCGGAATTGCAGGCGGAGCCGCTCACTGATCTGAGTGGTCTTGTTGAGCGAGACGTCCGCCATCTGGATGGTCTGCAAGCGGATGCGCGGCTCGTAGGTGGGCGTGTAGCGCGGATTGTAGTTCGGCACGATCAGCCAGTTCGGCTCCGTGCAACCGTAGTCCTTGCTGAACTGCAGTGTGACAATGGTGTTGTTGGTGTTCCAGCGATCCACGCACGGTTTGACGGCCTGAATTTTCTCCTGTCCCCAGCCAAATGGAATGCGCGCGTCCTTCAGGTACATGACGTTACCGGGCAGGGTCCACGGCCTGCCCGACATGACGTTGAAGATGATGGTGTTCTCCCAACCGCTCACCAGCTTGCTCACCAGGCCGTGGCGGCGATTCAACCAGCGCTTGCCCCGGCCGAACGGCAACTGGTTGATCATGCTGGCCACGAAGCGGTGCGGCCGGTCGTGCTGGGTGACGCCCTGTTGCATGACGTCGTTCTGCGGGTCCAGGTAGCCCGTGTGCAACAGGTTCTTGGCGAACGTGTAGTTGACGTTCAGGTTGATGCCGTTGCGTGTGCGCGTGGTGAACACGGACTGAAGGGAGTTGTACCAGGCGCGCCCGTCGTTGCGCATGTATTCGTTGAACGTGTTGAACTGCGGGAACGGCCGCAGGAGCGTATTGCGTGAAACCGTAGTGGCGGTATACCAGTTGGTGCCGATGAACGCGTCGAGATTCCTCCACGGGTTGGTGATGGTCGCGTCGCAGTAGCTGGGGTTGCCGCCCAGCATGTAGTTGCAGGCGTCGCGGAAGGCGCCGTCGTCCTGCTCGTTGAACGATTTAGTGCTTTCCTGGTCGTACCCGCGGCTGCCGGAATAGGAAATCTCGAAACGCGACCGGTTGCCGACGGCCCGCTGAATGCTGAACGAGAACAGGTCCGTGTGCGGCGTGCGAAAGCTGGAGTTCACGAAGTTGAAGCTGCGCCCGGCGTAAGTCAGAAGACCGTCGCTTGCTCCGGGCGGCAGGTTGATGACCGGGAACGGGTTGTTGATCACATTCGGGTAGGGGGTGCGGTTGGAGTCGGGCGATGCGGATATCGTGGTGGTGTTGTTGAAACCGTACGACTGATGGAAATTATTACTGGGGTTGCTGTAGTAGCGTCCCCACCCGCCCCGGAGCACGGTTCTGGGGGTGAGGGAGTAGGCCAGGCCGATCCGGGGCTGCCAGGTATTCCGGTAGACGCCGGCGGCGGTCCGCGGCGCCCCGTTCACCCCGGCAAACCGGAGACCTCCGCGAAGCGGGTTGGGGAGTTCGGAGGTCTGGATGTGGTCGACCAGCTTATCCAGCGGGCTGACGGCCTCCGTATCGAAGCCCGCGTTCAGACGGTTGAAGCGCTCATTGGGCGGGTAGTTGAAATCCAGGCGCAGGCCAAAGTTCGCGGTGAACCGTCGGGTCAATTTCCAGTCATGCTGCACCCAAGGCGCCATGTAGCGGCTCATGTAAATGAAGAACGAGTTGTAGTTGACCGTGCCCGAACTGGGAGTTCCCAGCAGGAATCCCGCCACGGAGTTGCCGCTGAGGGCGTCGGAGCGGTTGTACTCATCTCGCGTAAAAGTCCTGTTCTCGTTGAGCTGAAACACCGTGCCGGTGTTCTGGTAGGCGTACTGAATCCAGCGCGCGTCATAGCCCGCCTTGGTGGTGTGCGTGCCGCTGATTTTCGTGAGGGAGACGGCGATCACCCAGGTATTGGTCACGTCCTTGCTTGCGCCGGCCTTTCCCAAGGCCAGGTACTCGTCCAGCACGTAGCGGCCGAAACCGGGGTTGTAGGGCAGCGAAGCGGCCAGCGAGGCCGGAAAGCCCAGGCTGGTCAAGTCGAATTTCTTGGCAACGACCGCGTCGTTGCTGTACAGATAGCGGCTGAAAGAGACGCGCGGGTTCAGGATCATGGTGGGCGACAGCATGGTCACCCAGTCCAGCACGTAAGCGTCGTTGAGGCGTTTCAGCGGCTGCGGCCCGTCCGCGCCGGGTTTATCGAGGATGCCGTTGGTGGAACGCATTTCGGTGCGGTCGTTGCTGCCATGCCGGAAGAAGGTGCGGTGGCGCGTGCCGAAGTTCTGGTCGAACTTGAACACCAGGTTGTAGAAGCGGTCCTTGGCGGGGTTGGCGCCGCCGGAAGCGAAGTAGTTCTGCTGCGCGTAGGCCACGCCCGCCGTCCTGGTGTTGGGCAGGGGGTAAAAGTCCATGATCTTGCGCGCAATGGGGTTGATGCGATCCTTGGAAACGATGTTGCTTGGAAATGGAGTGCGCCGGTATACGCCGTCGGCGCCGCGAGCGGTGGTGGTGGGGTCGTAGATGGTGATCAGCCGTCCCGCCCCGTCCACCAGCTTCGAGAAATCGCCGTTGCGCATGTCCGGCTCGGGCACGGAAAGCACCAGGGGCTGTGGCGTGCCCTCGCGATAGCCCTCATAGTTGAACAGGAAGAAGGTGCGGTTGCGGCCGTCGTAGATTTTCGGCAGGTACAGCGGACCGTCAAGCTGGGTGCCGAACTGGTCCAGGTATACAGCCGCGCATTACCATGGAGACATCAGGCGATCCGAAAACACCGTAAACATGGCCATTTGGCGATGCTTAGATGTCCCTTGAATTATGCGCGGCTGTATAGTGGCCTTCCTTGGGGGCTCCGCGGGAATTGTTCTGGAACGAATTGGTGTCCAGGGCGTTGCGGCGCGCGAACTCGTACACCGTCCCGTGCACGCGGTTGCCGCCGCTCTTCAGGGCCACGTTGACGATGCCGCCGGCGCTCTTGCCGTACTGCGCGTCGTAAGAGTTAGTCTGGATCTTGAACTCGGCCACCGAATCGACCGGCGGCACGTAGGCGATGTTGTTGGTGCCGGCCTGCGCGTTGTTGGGAGCGCCATCCAGCAGAAATTCGTTGTTGGCGTTGCTGCCGTTGATGTTCCAGCGGGCGATGGCGCCGTTGTCGAAGGGCCGCTGGTAGACCAGTTCGCCGTTGTAGTCCACGCCGGGAACCAGCATCGACAACATGAACGGGTTGCGCCCGTTGAGCGGGTATTCGGTCACCGCTTCGGCGTCGATCAGACCGCCGCGGTCTCCGTTGGTTTGCTCGAGCAGGGGCGCCTCGGCGCTGACCGTTACTTCCTGAGTGACGGGGCCGATCTCGAATTTGAAATCGTGGGTCGCCGCCTGGGCCACGCTGAGCGGCAGACCGGACCGCATCGCCGCCCTGAATCCGGGGGCCGAGGCGGTGACGGAATACTCGCCCGGCGGCAGAAAGGTGACCGTATAGTTGCCCCGCGAATCCGTCTTGGCCGGATAGGCGACGTTGGTCCCCTCGTTTTTCACCGTGACGGAAGCGCCCATGATCGGCGCATCCGACGGATCGACAACGCGTCCCGTCAAGGTGGCGCGAAACTCCTGGGCCCATACAATCCCCGCCGCCAGAGATAGCGCAAGCAGAGCGAATCGACAGCAATTCCCCATGATCGACTCCTTCCCGAGCGCCGCCCCACGGTCCGGCCCGGGCCTTCTCGATTATAGGCGCGCCGGCAAGCGCGATCAAGCGTGTGATTGGGCGGGATTGCGCGGCACGGACGTGGAACCGAAGGGTGGAACAGACCGGCGTCGGCCCGGCCATAAATATGGTAGCGTGGAGGCATGCGGACCACCATCGACATCCCCGATCCGCTGTACCGGAAACTGAAGGCGAAGGCGGCCGAAGACGGCTGTTCGATGAAGGAACTGATCCTGCGCGGCGTGGAGGAGAAACACAGCCTTGCCCGGCCAAAGCGATCCCGTGTCAAACTTCCGATTCTGAAATCGAAGCGGCCTGGGACGCTTCACATAACGAACGAGCAGATCTATGAGCTCATTCCTTTTCCTTGATGTGAACGTCTGGCTGGCCTTGACTTCCTCGCGCCACGCTCACCACGCGGTGGCGGTCCGATGGTGGGATTCCATCGACGACGCGCAAATCTATTTCTGCCGGTTCACACAGGTCGGTCTGCTACGCCTGCTGACCACGTCGCAGGTGATGGGGGAGGACGCCGTTTCACAGAGCGGAGCATGGACGGCCTACCGCGGCTGGTTCAAGGATTCCCGGGTCGGTTTCCACCTGGAACCGGACACTCCGGAACTGGAGCGGAGATTCCATCGGCTCAGCATGGGACCGCACCCCTCACCGAAACTCTGGGCCGACGCCTACCTGGCGGCGTTCGCCTCGGTGGCGGGACTGACGCTGGTGACCTTCGACCGGGCGCTCGGCGCGATGGCGCCGGGCCGGGCGTTGGTACTAAGTTGACCGGCGCCGCAACTTCGCCCCGCGAACCGGCGTTTAATGAATTGGCCACGCGGAGACGATAGACTCGTCAAGGAGGAGTACGTGCGATGATGGCGCGGCTTGCGCTTGTTGGTTTCAGCCTTTTCGGCCTCAATCTTCTGGCCGCCGACGCGTACCAGTTGAAGTTCGGCGACACCGGCTACACCGTTCACGGCGAGTGGTCGACATCCGCGGTGGTCAGCCCGGGGAACGAGTGGGCGCCCGGAGCGGCAGTGAATGTCTCGGCCGTGCTGGTGGTCGGCGACGCGCACCTGGCTTCGCTGGCGGCGGCCAACATCAAGGCCGACGGATTCTGTTTCCTGGTGACCGCCGAGCGCACCTTCGACTCCGCCGGCCGCCTGCGGTTGGGAAGCGACGAGCGCATGTCGACCCTGATCACGCCCACCGGCCTGCCTATCGAGGGCGGCTGGCAGGGCGCAATCACGAACCGGTTCGGCTACGGCTTCCGCACCCCGGTCGACCAGTTCCAGACCCGCAAGATCGAGGAAGCCGTTCGGCGCGACGGCACGCGCGAGATCGCCTTCAACGTATCCGAGACGCTCGCCGCCGCACTGCCGCCGGGCATCTATCGCGTGCGGCTGGATTTCGGCGTGACCGTGAAGGGCCGCAACTACGGCCTGAACGGAGATGCGTTCTCCCGCAGACCATTCTTCAAAGGCCGGCCGACCGAATCGCACATCTACTCTCCGCCGATTCCGGCCGACGGCGTTCACGTCACCGGACGCAGGGTCGAGGGGTCGCAGATTCTGCCCCGGATTCCCTGGGTGCTGCTGGCCAACTACAACTCGAACGGCTACCGCGGCGTGGTGGCCGAGGAAGACGGGCTGCAGTTCGGCATATCCAGCCGCAACCTGATCCAGGATGACGTCATTCTGCCGAGGTACGGCGAGATGAGGCAACCGCTTTCTTACTCGCTGGAACCGCAGTTCCCCACCGACACCATCGAAGTTCGCTCGAACGTCCGCTGGAATTACGCGCGGGGCGAGCTTTCGGTCGAAATCACCAGCCCGGACGGCTCGGTGAACGACCTCGGCACGTGGCCCTTCGTCGGGCAGGTGGGCCAGTGGCCGACCACCAGGAAGTCCAGCATCATCGCCTGGCGTCCCCAAGCCTATGGCCAATACAAGGTCACTCTCAGCGGCTGGACCGAGGACATCTGGGGCAACCGCTACACCGGCGGAGGCACATACAGGTTTTGGATCGCCAAGCGGATGACCCTGGCCACGGCCACCTTCCAGGGCATGGCTTATCCGGTGGGCAACCGCTACGGCCGCGACCTCGGCTTCGCTCCGGCGGCGCCGGCGGACGTGGAAGTCAACGCCGTGCTGTACGTCAACTCCGACCCCGCGAATGCGCGGAAAGTCACATCCAAGGGCAAAGCCTCAGCCGCCGGACTGTTCACCGCCGTGCAAGGCAATACGCCTCTGACCTTCGACGCGCCGGGCGAGTATCACGGCCACGTCCTGGCCAGGTATTGGGACAAGGACGGCCACCTGTGGGTGTGCAGCATGCGCCATGCGGGAGTGGTCTA
>JAUYBU010000584.1 GCA_030693045.1 Bryobacterales bacterium
CAAGGGCGGCAACATCCGGCGCGTCACCGAAAAACTCGACCCGCGCGGCTACGAAGTGTTGTCCATTGCGGCGCCGGCCGGCGAAGACAAAACCCACCATTACCTGTACCGCTTCTGGCGGCGGCTGAAACCGCCGGACGAGAAACAGGTCATGATTTTCGACCGGAGCTGGTACGGGCGCGTGCTGGTCGAGCGGGTCGAGGGCTTCTGCACGGAGGCCGCCTGGAAGCGCTCCTTCCGCGAGATCAACGACTTCGAGCGGCAGTTGACCGAGGCGGGAACCATCGTCGCCAAGTTCTGGATCCACATCAGCAAGGAAGAGCAGTTGCGCCGCTTCGGACAGCGCGCCGACACGCCCTACAAGCGCTGGAAGCTCACCGACGAGGACTGGCGCAACCGCGAGAAGTGGGACCAGTATTCGGAAGCCGTCGAGGATATGCTGCTCAAGACCAGCACGATGACCGCGCCCTGGACCGTGGTCGAAGGCGATTATAAGTGGTGGGCCCGCGTGAAGTGCGTCGAAACGCTGGTCAAGACCGTCGGCAAGCATCTCGACTACAAACCATCGGCGCCGATCAAGTAGGCGGGCCTGGCGCAGGGGCGTGGGACGCCCCGCCCGGTTTATCATCGTTACGTGGCGTTGGGTGATTGGGGAACCGGTTCGGAAATGATCGGCCGGCGGCTCGGCCCTTACGAAGTCGTCCGGCCGATCGGCGCGGGTGGCATGGGCACCGTCTTTTTGGGCGCGCGGGCGGACCGGGAATTCGAGAAGCAGGTCGCCATCAAGCTGGTGCTGCGCGGCGCCGAAAGCCTTGAGATCGCCAGCCGCTTCCGGCAGGAACGCCAGACGCTGGCCTCGCTCGATCATCCCAACATCGTCCGCCTGCTCGACGGCGGCAGCACCGATTCGGGCCTTCCCTACCTGGTGATGGACTACGTCGAGGGCCAGCCAATCCTCGACTACGCGCAAAAGCGCGCTCTCACATTGGGGCAGCGCCTTCGCCTTTTCCTCCAGATCTGCGACGCCGCGCACTACGCGCACCAGCACCTGGTGGTGCATAGCGACATCAAGCCGGCCAACGTGCTGGTCACCGCCGAAGGCCAGGCGCGCCTGCTCGATTTCGGAATCGCCAGGGTGCTTGGCCGCGGCGCGGAAACGGGTGGACCGCAGTCGCTGAGCCTGCGCTACGCCAGCCCCGAGCAAATTCACGCCCGGCCCGTCACCATAGCGACCGACGTTTACGCGCTCGCCCTCTTGCTGTACGAGTTGCTGACCGGAAGCTATCCCTATCCGCTGGCTGAATCGAGCGACGTCGCACTGGCGTTCGCCATTACACAGAATCCTCCGGCGCACACCAATCTGGATGCGGACCTGGATGCGATCCTCCAGGTTGCCCTGCGCAAGGACCCGCGCACCCGCTACGCCTCGGCCGAGCGCATGGCGGCGGATATTCGCCGCTACCTGGCCGACAAACCCGTCTCGGCTCGCCAGCCCACGCCCGCCTACCTGGCGCGCAAGTTTTTCGACCGCCACCGCGGCGTCGTTATCGCCGGCGTACTGGCGGTGGTGGCGACGGTGGCCGGGTTCGCCGGCATCGCCTGGCAGTCCGCCGTGGCGCAGCGCGAGCGCCAGCGCGCCGAACAGCGGTTCAACGACGTGCACGAGCTGGCCAATTCGTTCCTGTTCGAATTCGAGGAGGCCATCCGCGACCTCGCCGGCTCGACGCCGGCGCGCATGTTGGTGGTGCGCAAGGCCACTCAGTACCTGGACCGGCTGGCAAAAGACGCGGCGGGCAACGCGGCGCTCGAACTCGAGTTGGTCGAAGCCTACTTCCGGCTGGGCGACTTGCAGGGGAATCCCTACTCGCCCAACCTGGGCGACCCCAACGGCGCGCTGGCGACCTACCGCAAGGCGGTCGCGATCTCCGAGCGCCTGGTGAAAGCGGAGCCCGGCAACCGGCGCTCGCAACGCTACCTGGCGCGGAGCTATCGTCAATTGGCCGACGTTTTGCCTTCGCTGGGCAACGCACCCGAGGCGCTGGCTTACGCTCGCAAGGCCGCCGCGACGTTCGAGGAACTGGCCTCGGTGCGCGGTGCCGGCCTGCAACCGCGCATCGACGTGGCCAGCGCCACCGAGACGCTGGGGGATCTGGTGGGGCGCGCCGGCGACCGCGACGGGGCGCTGAACGCTTATCGCAAGTCGCTCGATCACTGGCAGGCGGCGCTGGCTATCGACCCGACCAACCGGCGCTCGCAGCGCGCCGCCGGCATCCTGGCCATGAAAATCGCCGACATGCACACCGAGCGCGGCGAGAAGGACGCCGCGCTCGACAACTACCGCAAGGCGCAGCAGGTGCTCGAGGCGTTCTCGGCGGCCGATCCCTCGAGCGTGTCGGCGCGCCGCACCATCGCCGTGCTCTACCGCAAGATGGGCGTCGCGCTGGTCGAGTTCGGCGACACCGCGGCGGGCATCGCTCGCTTCCGCGAGTCGGCCTCCATTCTCGACGCGCTGGCCGCCTCCGACCCAAGCAACGCGCAGGCGCGCATCGACTTGGCCGTCACGCTCAAGAGCATGGGCGAAACTCAGCAATCGGCGGGCGACCTGGGCGGGGCGCTCAACAGCTTCAGCCGCGTCATCGACCTGGTCGAGGCTCTCTCGCTGGCCGACCCTTCCAACCTCGAACGCCGCGCGCAATTGGCCGAATCGCAGGTGGTCGTCGGCGGGTTGCTCGAAGGGAGCGGGCAGAATGCGGACGCGCGCAAGCTGACATGGTTGGGCCTGACCGCGATGAAACAACTGGCGGACCGCCCCGGCGCGCCGCCGTCCGACTTCAACCTATATGCGATCTCGCTGCTCACCTGCGAACCGGCGTCGATGCAGAATCCGCAAACCGCCTTGTCCTACGCCGAACGCGCCGTCGATCTGACCAAGTCGGCGGACCCCACCCTGCTCGACACCCTCGCGCTGGCTGCCTTCCGTACTGGCGACGCCGCGCGCGCCGTCTCGACCGCCGAAAAGGCGCTGAGCCTGCTGCCGGCCGGCGGGGACCGCGCCACCTCGCGGACCCGCAGAATCATCGAAGTTCATCTGTCCGAATTCGGGGAACGTGGGGACAGAGGGGACGTGCCCCGGTTTTAAAACCGGGGAACGTCCCGTCTGTCCCCACGTTCCCGGTTTCGGCGTGGTAATCCTGTGGTTGTGGCGCTGCTTCTTCCGCTGATTGGCTTCACCGCCGTGATCGCGCAGATCGTACTGCTGCGCGAGCTGATGGTGGTGTTTCACGGAAACGAGATCTCGCTTGGAATCGCGCTGGCCGGCTGGCTGTTCTGGACCGCCGCCGGCAGCGCCCTGGCGGGACGGTTTGCCGCCCCGGTGCCCCGGCGCCGGATGGCCGTGCTGCAACTGCTGACGGCGGTCGCGCTGCCGCTCTCGGTCGCGGCGGTGCGCGCCGTCAGGACCGCGTTCCGGCCGACGACCGGCGAAATCCTCGGCCCGGCCGCGATGTTCCTGGCGGCTCTTGGCACGTTGAGTTTCTTCTGCCTGGTCTCGGGAGCGCTGTTTGCGGCGGGCAGCCGCCTCTACTCGGCCGAGCGCGACGCCTCGACGGCGGAGGCCACGGGAACGGTCTACCTGCTCGAGGCGGTGGGCTCGGGACTGGGCGGCGCGCTGGCCAGCCTGGTCCTGCTTCGCTACCTGGGGTCCATGCAGATTGCGTTCCTGCTGTCGGCGCTGAATCTGCTCGCCGCGGCATGCCTGGCGCGAAGGCAATGGCGGCTCGCCGTCGTCGCGTTGCTGTTCGTACCGTCACTCGCCGCCTGGCTCGAGACCGCGTCGCTGGCCCGGCTTTGGCGCGGGTTCCAGCTTGTCGAGACGCGGAATTCGGTGTATGGCAACCTGGCGGTGATTCAAACCGGGGACAGCAAAAGCGTGTATGAAAACGGTCTGGCCGCCTTTACCGTGCCCGATCCGGCCGCGGCCGAGGAGGCGGTTCACTACGCCTTGCTCGAACACCCGCGGCCCGAAAGCCTGTTGCTCATCGGCGGCGGGCTGAACGGCAGTCTCGCCGAAGCTCTCCAGCACGCCAGTCTTCGCCGGATCGACTACGTGGAACTCGATCCGGCCCTGCTCGATCTGGCTCAACGGCACTTCCCCGCGGAATGGGCCGCCGTGCGCGCCGATCCGCGAGTACGTTTTCACCGCACCGACGGACGGCTGTTTCTGAAGACCGCCGGCAGCGCCTTCGATGTCATCATCGTCAACCTTCCGGATCCGCAAACCGCGCAACTGAACCGGTTCTACACGCTCGAGTTCTTCCGCGAGGCGGCGCGAAGACTCTCCCCAACCGGCCTGCTCGCGCTCCGCCTGACCGGGTCGGAGAACTACATCGGCCCGCGGCAGGCTGACTTCCTGCGGTGCATTCGCAAAACTCTGGGCGAAGTGTTTCCGGAAGTTCTCGCCATTCCCGGACCGGCCATCCATTTCTTTGCCGCCGTGCGGCGGGGTACATTGGCCGCCGATCCACCGGCGCTGCTGGCGCGCCTGGCCGCGCGCGGCCTGAAGACGGTGTACGTCCGCGAGTACTACATTCCGTTCCGCATGACGCCCGACCGCATGGCGGACCTGGAGACGCAGATCCGTCCGCGGGCCGACACCCCTTTGAACCGGGACTTCACCCCGGTCGCGTATTACCTCGACGTGGCTTGGTGGAGCTCGCGGTTCCACGCGGGGAGCCGGCAGATCTTCCAGTTGGCCGCGGGCGCGTCGCTGGTTCTGATCGTGCTGATGCTGGGCGTGGGTCGCTTCGGCTCGATGCCCGGCGCCTCGGTGGTGGCGATGGGCTTCACGCAGATCGGTCTCGAGATGATGCTGCTGCTGGGTTTCCAGGCGGTCTACGGGTATGTGTACCACCAGCTTGCGGTCGTGATTGCCGGCTTCATGGCCGGAATGGCGCTGGGAAGCTGGCTCGGGCTGAGCAGTAGCACAGCCTTCAGCCTGTGGTCCCTAGTCCGCCTCCAACTGGTCGCCGCCGCATCCGGGTTGGCCCTGTGCGGGCTGCTCGCCGTCAGCCACCTGCTGTATCCCGTGCTGGCCCTGCTCTGCGGCCTGCTGGGCGGATACCAGTTCATCGTTGCCAGCCGCCTCTGGCCGACCGCATGTACAGGAAGTCTGTACGCCCTGGATTTGGCCGGCGCTTCGGCGGGCGCGATTCTGTTCAGCGCGTACCTGATCCCGGTTTTCGGCTTCTACCGGAGCGCCCTGGTGATGGCGGCGGTGAATCTCGTCCCGGTTCTGGCCGCTAGCCGAAGCGTTCGAATATGGAATAAGTTAGATAAGTGATACAACTACTCAAAGACGCGGCGAAACTGAGCGGAGAGAAACTTCTCAACCCGGAGAATCTCTCCTTGCATGACGGCATCACCGCGGACTCGGTGGTCCTGGTGGTTCTCGCCGCGGGCAAGGGGACGCGGTTTGGCCAAGCCCCCAAGTGCATCCAACCGGTGAGCGGAACGCCGCTGGCGCGCCACTCGGTGGATGCGTTCCGCCGTTTCAGCCCGTCGCCGGTGATCTGCCTGGTCGGTTATCGCCACCAGGAGGTGTCCGCCGCGCTGGGAAACGACATCCTGTACGTCCGGTCGGACGACCCGGCCGGAGGGACCGCGTTTGCCGCTTTCGAAGCATTCAGCGTCCCGGGTTTGATGGAGTGCAATCCGCTGCTCATCATCAGCATGGGCGACCGCATTGTGCCGCCCTCGGTCTTTCGTAATCTTTGCGAGATCCACCGGGACGGGGCGCACGAAGCCGGCCTCACGTTTCTGACCGCGCTGTACGAGCCGCCGAAAAACCACGGCAAGGGCCGCGTCCTGCGGGACCAGGCCGGGCGGGTGGTGCGGATCGCCGAGGAAAGGGACATCCTGGCGGAACCGGACGCGGCGGCACGCCAGGCGCTGCTGGATCTGACCGAAGGAAACTGCCCCCTGTACGTGGTCCGGGCAGCCATGCTGCGGCGATATCTCGAAAACTTGACCAATGCCAACGCCCAGGGTCAGTACTACTTGACCGACATCATACAAGCGATCAGCCGCGACGGCGGGGAGATCCGCACCGCGACCACGACCCCCGCCGACCCTGAATACGACCTGCTGTGCGCCGACGTGACCCAGCCCATGGACCTGGCCCTGCTCGAGGGCATTCTGGCATCGGCTCGCGGCTTGTTGTTTCCCGAGGAACTGGAAGTGGAGGAAGCGGCGCGCGCGATTGCCTCCGGCCGGCCGGCCGCGCAGGTCGCCTCCATCGCGCGCCAGTTGGGGGAACTGATGGCGGAGGTCCGGAGCCAGAAGCTGGGGTTCGATCCCGGCCGGCCGGTGGCCATCGGCATTTCGGGCGGGCGCTTGCGGATTGCCTTCATGCATCCGGACATGATGCGGTTCTATGGCCCCGCGTGGCAGATGCCGATCGGCGCGGGCGAGGCGGCGGGCGAGGAACAGATCGTCATGCTGGTGCAAGGCGCCGACGACGGCCGCATCCACCTGTTCCCGATGAACCCGCAGTATCGCGAAAGCGTCAACCACATCCCCTCCGACAGCGACGTCCTGTATCCAGGCGAGGACATAGCGGACTTGCACACGTACGAGGAGTTCGGAACCCGCATGAGCGAGAGCCTGCTCTTGTCCCTGGGGTATTTCAGCGACTTCGAACTGGAGGCGCGGCGCGAAAAAGGCCAGCCGCTTCCGCCGCCGTCGCTGTGGGTCACCAGCAACATGCGGCGTCCGTTCGCGCTGGTGGACAACGCCATCGCATCGATGCGCACGTTGCGCAGCGGGAACCTGGGCGCGCGGGTCCGGGAGGTTCTGGGGCGCGAGAACTTCACGGGCCTGAGGCTGGTCTCGACGGGAAATATCCCGCAGGGCGGTTTTTCGAGTTCCTCCGCCGTCACGGTGGCCACCGAGAACGCGATCAACGCCCTGTACAGCCTTCAGATTCCGGCGGACCTGCTGGTGCACCTGGCCTGCCAGGCCGAGTATGGCACCGGCGTCCGCGCCGGATCGCTGGATCAGGCAACCGAACAGAAGGGGCGGGCGGGACAGGGGACCCTGATCTCCTCCAATCCGCGCGACAATTACCGGGTCATCGCCACCTATCCGGTTCCGGCCGACCGGTTCCAGATTGTCTTCCCATACAGCGTGGAGCGTGATCGGAGCGCCTGGCGCTGGTCCTGGGGCGCCTATGCCGAAAACGTCGGCGCCGGCCCTCTCACCACCAGCGAGACGCGCAAGATGACCGGAAAAGCGGCTGAAATCGCCGCAATCCTGGTGCGCCTCCCCCTGGACACCGACTTCTTCAAACGGATCGAAGACGACCTGGTGTCCGATGGCATGCTGAGCGGGGAGAGCCGCGCCTGGATAGCGTCCCTCCTGCGCCAGACGCCGCTTCTCGCCAGCCAGGAAGAACTGCGGCGGCGCGCGGATGCCAATCGCTCCTGGTACGTCGAGCAACTGATGGAGGCGGCGGGCCTCGACAAACCCGCCGCGATGCAGAAAGCCGACGCCACGCTGGCATCGCTGTTTGCGGGGTGGCGCGACCCGCTGCTGCGGCGCGCCACGACGCCCGGGACCGTGGTCCGGGAACAGGGAGTTCCTCTGCGCGCCATGCTGGCGTATCTGTTCGGAGAGGTGGCCAAGAACTTCCGCCTGATCCAT
>JAUYBU010000605.1 GCA_030693045.1 Bryobacterales bacterium
TTCCGGCGGACGAACGCCAGGCCGCTCCAGGTGGCGTCGATGGCGCAGATCTTGTAGTCGACCAGACCCAGGTCGAGGCCGGTTTCGCGGATCAGTTGCTGGGTCAGGTCCGTCTCGACACCCGAGGCTTTCTTGGGCCAGGCGATCCACAGCGTTGCGGCGCCGATCCTGGCTGCCATGCGGCGGATGTCCCGGCGCAGGTCGTCGATGGAGCGCACGAACCAGATCGCGAGATCGAAGCGCTTCGGCAGCCCCTCTTCCAGCGCCACGCCCTCGGGCAGCGCGCCCAGCGTCCGATCGAAACCGCGCGGCGCGCCGGCCAACGCGACAACCGAGCCCGGCTTGATGCCGAGCTTCTTCACCAGCGGCGTCGCCGCGTAGCGCTCCATCATGCCCAACGGCACCGCCGGCGCGGCGGGCGGGTGGGCGATGGCCTGTTTGAGAGCGCTCTGGATGCGGCTCCAGGAGGTGAACACGGCATCCGGCAACAGCGCCTTGATGCGCGCGACTCTTTCCGGATCGCCGTCGGCGAAAACCAGCGGAACGTGGCGTGTCGCTTTCTGCTTGCGCAGCGCGCCGGCGATCTCGCGCCCGTGCGAGGGCAGCCGCGTCAGGTCGATGACGACGGCCGCGGGCGGGTCGCTTCGCAGGTGGCGAAGCAGTTCCGGCGGAGGGAGCGATTCGAACTCCACGCCGAAGCCGGCGGCCTCCAGTTGCTCGGCGCGCGCGCGCTCCTCCCCGGCCTGCCAATGAATCAGCCGGACCCGCGGCATGGCGGCATCTACACCTCGACCTTTCCGGCCCCGTGACTCCACTTCGCGCTCCGTCCCGATTTTAGCGAGATGTTCGCCAGTTGCACCACCAGCGCGGCCTGAAAGCCGAGCGCCACGGAGGCCGTGGGTTTCTTGCGCGTGCGCACGCATTCCAGGAAACTCGCCACGCGCGGATCGGTCGCGCAGCCGAAGCCCTTGGGAGAGGTCTTGCCGATGGCCGGCTTCTCCTCGCCGTCCGGATACTCGGCCGTGATTACCACCGGCTCGGGGGTGTCGTAGCCTTCCTCGTGCGGCTTGCAGGAGGCGGCGGTCACGGCCGGCGGATAACTCGCACTCACGAGCAGGTGGATGCCGTCGTAGACGTCGGCGCCCTGGTCGGCCACCAGTTCCACGCCCTGTTCGGGCGTCTGGCAGAGCGGCTTCTCGACGTAAACGTCTTTGCCCGCGGCGAGAAAGAAAGACCGGCGTGTTTGCCGCATTCAGCCAGTCTAGCGTGGCGGAAGGCCGAAAATCCGCCTACAGTGTCTTCCAGTGAATCGTCACCACCACCGCGCGGCTCACGCGGCTGCGCAGCACGATCTTGGTCCACCCGTTGCTTGGACCGGGCGCTTCGGCCACGCCCACCGATTCCGCCGGTTCCACCCGAACCGTCACTGGCACGCCGGGCAGCGAGCCCTGCGTGACAGTCCCATTCGAAGCGGTGTTGCCGCTGATCGTGATGAGGCCGTTGCGTTCCAGTTTGCCGGACCACATCACCAGACCCGAACCCGCAACCGCCGGACGCGACGGTGGCGGAGACACGGGCGCGGGGGTTACGGACGGGGGCGGCGGCTGCGGAGGCGCTACCTGTACAGGTTTCGGTACCTCCCTGAGCGGCTGCTCCACAGGCGGGTTGGGTCTCGAAGGGGGCGTGTACTGCCGCTCGACCGGAGGCGGAGCCGGCGCTGGCGCCGGGGGCTGGGCCGCGGGTTGGGCGGCAACGGGCGCGGGCCGGGTCACGGGCGCGGGCGTCGCCTGGCGCGCGGGCGTAGCCGGCGGACGGCGCTTTTCCTGAACCGGAATGCGCTGTGCGGGCGGCGGCGCGACCGGCTGCGCCTGCGGCTCGGGCGTTGCCGGCACGGGGGCGGGCACCGGGACCGCCATCGGCTCGGGCGCCGGGGCCGGTAGCGGTACCGGCGCTGCGGCGACCTCCTGCGTGGCTTCCGGCTTGGGCTTCGAGAAACGGGTATATAAAAAGTACCCCGCCACGCCACCGCCGGCCAACAACAACACCAACAGCAGTACGAACGGCAACTTACTCGAACGCTCTGGCTCAACCGGCGGCGGGGCGTACCCTGGCGGCGGTTCATAAGCGGGAGGTTCGGCAGGCGGCGGGACGTACGAGGGCGCCGTAGCCTGGGTCCGCAGCACCGGCTTCGGCGGAGGGGGAACCGCCGCCGTGACAGCCGTTCCACACGCCGTGCAGAAGACCATCCCGGGTTTAATCAAGGCCCCGCACACAGGACACGGCTCACCCGCCGCTTCGACGCCAGGCCTGGGCGCGGGCGCGGCTTCCTCCATCGGCTGGCCGCACTTCATGCAGAAGCGCTGTCCGGGCGCGCCAGCAATTCCACACGCTTTGCATGTCACCGTCGCTCTCCTTTCGGTAATCTTATCGCAGTAGTGCAGCCCTCAGGCTGTGCTACAACTCCGGCGGCACGTTGCCGTAAGACCACGGCTCGCGGAACGGCGGCGCCATCCTGGGCTCCGGCATTGCGCCCGGTTTCATCTGGCGCGCCACTTCCAACGCCGCCCGAACCATTCGCGTTCCGGCGTCCTGTACAAGGTTACTGTACGCGGTGAGGCGGGTCTCGTATCCGCCGCCGCCGGGCCCCAGCGCCTCTTCGGTTGGAACGTAGCCCACGCAACCGTTGGCCAGTTCCACCGGACAGGTCAGCCGGAATGGACTCCCGGCCCGGATGTCCAGTCCGAGTTGGCAGAACATTTCGCCGGGCGCGGCCAGGAACGCCGCGGGCCCGACCTGAATTCCCTGGATCTCGGCGTCCACCTCTTTCTCTTTCGCCAGCAGCGCGTCGAGCAGCAGAATCTCCTTCGCGAAAATCCACGCTGTCGCGCCAACTTGTTTCGGGTCCTGCCGGACGACTTCGGCACACTTCGCGAGACGCTCACGGCTGGGAGCGCGGCGCGGAATCCGCAGCGTCCTGCTCCTGGCGTCGACAGCCACGGCGGCGCCCGGAGTCGAGGAGAGCAGCACGCGCACCGCCTCGGCTCCGACACGCCCGCCCACTAGGCGCGCCCATTCCTCGCCGCCCGGGTTGGCATGCGGGTCCAGATTGTCTACCTGCGTCACGTCGCCGCAAAACCCTTGCAGAAAGACCACCACCACGTCCGGCCCGAAGAACCCTCGAATGGCCCGTTCCAGGTAGTAAATCCAGTTGGCCGAAATCCCCGGCGGGCTGGTGGTGGCGTGACAGGCGTAGTTGACCACGCAGCCGGTCAACTGTCCTTGCGCGTTCCAGGTTCCCAGCGCGGTGACCACCGGATCGATCGGTCCGGCGGCCTTCACAATGTCCGGATTTCCCTTGCCCGGGTGCGTGTAGGTGAGGCCGTTCTTCATCCGGAAGCGGCGGTTGAAGGCGGCCTTGTCCTCGTGGCCGGCGCCGAAGGAGGTTCGCTGTTCCGCGCGCCCGGCGTCGGCCGCGCAAACGGCCTCGACGATCTGGCCGCGCACGCGCTCCAGGTAGCCGGGATGTGCGGCGGAAGATTGCTCGTAGGCCAGTTTCCGCACCAGCGGCGAAGCGTGATCGTATTCGCCCGGCTGCACCATTCCGGTCGGGCCCGAGGAATGCGAATGGGAGGCGCCGATCAGAACCGCCTCGGGTGCGATGCCGCACCGCTCGCCGATTTCCCGGCGCGCCGCCAGCACCAGCGGGCGCGGCGCCATCAGCGCATCCACGCCCACCAGCGCTACTCGGCGCGCGCCGCCCTCAAACACCGCCGCGCGGACCTTGCACGGATCGTGCACCGATTTGTGAAACACCTTGCCGTAACCGCCCGGCTGCTCCATTCCGATCTCGGGCGTGATGTCGCGCTCGGCGTAGCCGGCCCGGTGGACCGCGTCGGCCGGCGGACCAAGCGCGGCGATCGCGCCGGCTTGAAAGAACTGCCTTCGGTTCATAGCGCACACTCCGTCTATCGCTGAAGCTCGCCGAATTTCATGGTCTTCTTGTGCTGCCCGATCAAGCCGACGAGATCGCGTATCACCGCGGGATTCGCGGCGGCGACGTCGTACTTCTCCGACGGATCGACGGTCAGGTTGTAGAGCAGCGGGGGTTCGTGTTTCGACAGGCCGCCGCCGGTGGCCGGTTCGTTCGTCGCCAGGTGCAGTTTCCAGGGGCCCTTTCGGACCGCGCGCAAATCCTCGGCGTTGTAATAGAAATGGAGCGGCTCTCGGCCCGCCGAATTCTCGAACAGCACCGGAGAGAGGTCCGCGCCGTCGTACTCGCGATCGCCCGGCATCTTGGCGCCGGATATCTTCACGCAGGTGGGGAACAGGTCCATCAGCGTTCCGAACGCCTGGGTCACGACGTTGGCCGGAATGCGCCCGGGCCAGCGCGCCAGAAACGGTTCCCGCATTCCGCCCTCCCAGGTGCTGGCCTTTCCTTCGCGCAGCAGGCCCGCCGAGCCGCCGTCCTCTTTTTTGATGAGCCACGGCCCGTTGTCGGAAGAGAATACCACCAGCGTGTTGCGGTCCGCCCCGGCCTCGCGCAAGGTCTTCAGCACTTCGCCCACGCTCCAGTCCACCTCTTCCACTACGTCGCCGTACAGCCCGCGAGGACTCTTGCCGCGAAACTTCGGACTGGCGTGCAGCGGAACGTGTGGGAACGTGTGCGGCATGTACAGGAAGAACGGTTTCCCGGCCTGGGCCGAGGAGCGGATGAACTTCGTCGCTTCCTCCGTGTAGCGCTGGGTCAGGAAGTTCTGGTCGGGTTCCTCCTCGATGACTTTGTCGCCGCGGATCAGCGGCGTCAGCGGCCCGTCCTGACGCGTGGGGTTGGTCTTCGGACTCATGTCGTTCGAGTACGGGATGCCGAAGTAGCTGTCGAACCCGTGCCGCGTGGGCAGGTATTCCGGACGGTGGCCGAGGTGCCACTTGCCTACGCACGCGGTCGAGTAACCGAGCGGTTTGAGCGCTTCGGCAATGGTGATTTCGGTGGGCGACAATCCGCCTGTGGCCTGCGGCCCCAGCACGCGCGTCAGTCCGGAGCGGCCCGGCAACCGGCCGGTCATCAGCGCCACGCGGCTGGGCGTGCAGACCGGGGCGGCCGAGTAGAACTGGGTGAACCGCGCGCCTTCTTGCGCCATTCGGTCGAGATTGGGAGTGCGGATGGTGGGATGGCCGTAGCAGCCGAGGTCGCCGTAGCCGAGATCGTCGGCCAGGATAATGACGATGTTCGGCCGGGAGGTTTGCTTTGGGGCCGGGGCGGACAGGGCGGCGCCGGCGAGCATGGATCCAAATTCGCGTCGGTTCAGCATCGACTAACAATGCTAATCGATTGAGCGCCGGCGTGGGGGGCCGCGCGCCAGCGCGCGCCTGGGCTGGACGCAATATACTGCACCTATGCGCAAATGGTTGGTTGGGTTGTGGGCGCTGGCGGCGCTGGCGGCGGACGTGGGGCCGGACCGGGGCTCGCTGGTGGTGGTGGGCGGCGGACGAGTCGGGCCGGGGATCACACAGAAATTCCTCGACCTGGCGGGAGGGCCGGACGCCGTTATCGTGTGGGTCCCAACCGCCGGCGAGCGCGATACCTACGACGCCGCGGAGCTGGAGCGGAGCTTCCTCAAACAGGCCGGCGCGAAGAGCCTGATCCTGCTTCACACGCGCAGCCGGGACCAAGCGGATTCCGAGGAGTTCGCCGCGCCGCTCAAGCGGGCGCGCGGCGTCTGGTTCGCCGGCGGACGGCAATGGCGGCTGGTGGACAGCTACCTCGGAACCCGGACCGAGCGCGAGTTCCGGGGCGTCGTCGAGCGGGGCGGCGTGATCGGCGGCACGTCCGCCGGAGCCACCATCCAGGGTTTCTACCTGGTGCGCGGCGCCCGCGAAGGCAACCAGCTTATGATGGCGCCGGGCTACGAACAGGGCTTCGGATTCCTGCGCGGCGTCGCCATCGACCAGCACCTGTTGAAGCGCAACCGGCAGGACGATTTGCTCCAGGTGATCGACCGGCGCCCGGACCTGCTCGGCATCGGCATCGACGAATCGACTGCCATCGTGGTCCAGGGCGACCGGCTCGAAGTGATCGGCGAAAGCAAGGTTGCCATCTACGACAAAACCTACCGGCCCGGCGCCGATGGAAAGCGCTACTACTTCCTGGAACCGGGCGCGCGATTCGATTTGAAACTGCGTCGATCAGTGGCCCGGCCTTGAGGCTGCTCGGACGTACAGTAATCCTGTACAGGGCCTTCAGCGTGTGAACACAGCCTCTCCAGAAACCCACCCGCAACTGCCTGATTCTGCCGGGCCGTCGCAAATAGGTTTCCGATCCCGGTGACGGCACGCCCCGGGCCGTCTATGCTGAACTACGAATTCTTTGCTTCTTCGCGCGCCGCGACGATTTCGCGCCGTGGAACATGGCTCCTGTCCTGTCCTGCTGGCCGGGTGTAGCCTCGGGGGCTGGACAGGTCAGGAGACATATCCCACCGCGCGAGGACATGTGACCATGGTTGCGGCGAAGCCGCGCTGCGTCACAAGATACTCAAATCTTCGCCGGCCGCGAAGATCTTGGCTGCGAAGCGGGGCAGAATTGGGTCCGTCAAACCCCGGGGACACGCCTGTGTCCCGTGGCCAAGCGATGGTTTGCGTGAGATTAGCCCGGAGTGTCCCCAGATTCTGGCTGTCTTCTGGCTCCTTCGTTTGCGGCGAAGCCGCACTGTGCCACCAGGGTGTGAAAACAAAAAAAGCCCTCCCTTTCGGGAGGGCTTTTGGTTCCGCTCGAGAGGCGAACTACGCCAGCGGCGCGTAGCTGGAGAGCACCTTCATGTAGTTGGCGCGCTCGAAAGCCGCCGGTTCGGCCACCGCCCGCTGGCTCATCGAGCCTTGCATCTGGGCGATGGATGCGTACTCGTGCTTCTCCATCCACCCAATCAGGTTCCCGATCAGCTTGGCCGGATAGTCCGGACCGTGGCGCAGCAGCGCGGAGGTCGTCATCGCCACCCGCGCGCCGGCCATCATCGACTTCACGACGTCCTCGGCGGTGTGCACGCCGCCGGTGATCGCCATGTCCGCTTTGACTTTGCCGAAAAGCACCGCCACCCAGTGCAGGCGCATCAGTAACTCGCCCGAGTCGCTCAGCGCCAGGCCGGGAACCACTTCCAGCGCTTCCAGGTCGAAGTCCGGCTGGTAGAAGCGATTGAACAAAACCAGCGCGTCGGCGCCGGCCCCGTCCAGCCGCCGGGCCATGTTCGGGATCGCGCTGAAGAACGGCCCCAGCTTGACCGCCACCGGAATGTGGATGCTGGCCTTGACGTGGCTGACCAGGTCGGCGTACATCTGCTCGACCCGGTTCGAGGTCAGCTCGGGATCCGTCGGCATGTAGTAGACATTGAGTTCGAGGCCGTCGGCGCCGGCCTCTTCAATCAACTTCGCGTAACGGATCCAGCCGCCCGTCGAGACGCCGTTCAGGCTCCCGATCACCGGGATGTCGGCCGCCTCCTTGGCCTTCCGGATGTGCTCCAGATAGCCGTCGGGGCCGATGTTGTATCCCCGCATATCGGGGAAGTATTGCAGCGCCTCGGCGAAGCTGTTCTCATCCTTGGAGAGAAACCGGTCGAGTTCGTTGCTCTCCAGGTTGATCTGCTCCTCGAACAGCGAGTGCAGCACCACCGCCGACACGCCGGCGTCTTCCATCTTGAGGATGGCGCCCACGTCTTTGCACAAGGGACCGGACGAGGCCACCACCGGGTTCTTGAGTTCGAGTCCGAGATATTTCGTCTTGAGATCGGGCATTGTCAGGCCTCCTTCGGCGCTTCTTTCTTCGCTTCGACGCCAGCCGGCATCTTGGACCAATGCTCGTAAATCTTCCAGCGGGCATGGACGTCGGCCTGAGCCTCCACGAGCAACCTCTTGGCCGCTTCCGGATTGCTGTGGATCAGCATCGTGTAGCGGGTTTCGTTGTAAACGTACTTCTCCAGCGGCAGCGCCGGAGCCTTGCTATCCAACTGGAACGGGTTCTTGCCGTCCTTGGCCAGCGCGGGGTTGTAGCGGAACAAGGGCCAGTAGGCCGATTGGACCGCCAGTTTCTGCTGCTCCAGACCATGCACCAGGTCGTAGCCGTGCGCGATGCAGTGGCTGTAGGCGATGATCAGGCTCGGCCCGTTCCAGGCCTCGGCTTCCAGGAACGCCTTGAGGGTATGCATGTCGTTGGCGCCCATCGCGACGCGGGCCACATAGACGTTGCCATAGGGAATCGCCATCATGGCCAGGTCTTTCTTGGCCGCCGGTTTGCCGCCCGCGGCGAACTTGGCCACCGCGCCGCGCGGCGTCGCTTTCGACATCTGGCCGCCGGTGTTCGAGTAGACCTCGGTATCCAGCACCAGCAGGTTCACGTTCCGGCCGGTCGACAGCACGTGGTCCAGGCCGCCGTAACCGATATCGTAAGCCCAGCCGTCGCCGCCGAACATCCAGACGCTCTTCTTGACCAGCGCATCGGCCACCGACAGCAGGTCCTTCGCTTCGGTTGTGTTCACTCCGGTGAGCTTGCCCTTCAGGGCCTTGATCCGCTCGCGCTGCGCCGCGACGCCGGCTTCGTTGGACTGGCCGGCTTCGAGAATGCCCTTGACCAGTTCGTCGCCCAGCGCGCCGGCCAGCCGAACGCACAGTTCGCGCGCGTATTCGTTCTGTTTGTCCAGCGCCAGGCGGACGCCCAGACCGAATTCGGCGTTGTCTTCAAACAGCGAGTTGGACCAGGCCGGACCCCGCCCGTCGCCGTTCATGCAATACGGCGTCGTCGGCAGGTTGGCGCCGTAGATCGACGAGCAGCCGGTGGCGTTGGTAATCACCGCCCGGTCGCCGAACAACTGCGTCATCAGCTTGATGTAAGGCGTCTCGCCGCAACCGCCGCAGGCGCCGGAGAACTCGAACAGCGGCCGCAGCAACTGCACGTCCTTCACCTGCGACATGCTGAGCGCCGTGCGGTCGGTCTCCGGAATCGAAAGGAAGAAGTCCCAGTTGGCGGCTTCCTGCGCGCGGATCGGGACCTGCGGAACCATGTTGATGGCCTTGCGCTTGGGCTCGGTCTTGTCCTTCACCGGGCAGACCTCGACGCAGAGAGAGCAGCCGGTGCAATCTTCGGGCGCGACCTGGAGCGTGTATTTCCGTTCCTTGAAGTCCTTCCAGCGGGCCTCGACGGCCTTGAACTTCTCGGGCGCGCCGGCCAGCGCCTCGGCCGAGTAGACCTTGGCCCGGATGACGGCGTGCGGGCAAACCAGAATGCACTTGCCGCATTGGATGCAGAGGATCTCGTCCCACTCGGGGATTTCGAGCGAGATGTTGCGCTTTTCCCACTGGGTCGTGGCGCTGGGGAACGTGCCGTCGACCGGGAAGGCGCTGACCGGAACCGAGTCGCCGTCGCCGGCGATGATCGGTCCCAGCGTTTTCCGCACGAACTCGGGCGCCGCGGCCGGGACCGGCGGAAGCATCTCGATCGCACTGGTGGCAGTTGCGGGCACTTTCACTTGATGAAGATGATCGAGCGCCGCGTCGACCGCCGCGAAGTTCTTCTGCACCACGGCCTCGCCGCGCCTGCCGTAGGTCTTCTTGATGGAGTTCTTGATGGCCGCGATGGCGTCGTCGGGCGGCAGCACGCCGGAAATCGCGAAGAAGCAGGTCTGCATGATGGTGTTGATGCGCCCGCCCATGCCGGTTTCCTTCCCTACCGCGTAGCCGTCGATGACGTAAAAGCGGAGCTTTTTCCCGATGATCTGTTCCTGCACCTTGCGCGGGATCTTGTCCCAGACCTCGTCGGGCCCGTATTGGCTGTTGAGCAGGAACACGGCGCCGGGGCCGGCGTTCTTCAGCACGTCCAGCTTCTCGAGGAAACTGAACTGGTGGCAGGCGATGAAGTTGGCCTTGGTGATGAGGTAGGTCGAACGCAGCAACTTCGGGCCGAACCGCAGGTGCGAGATGGTGACCGAACCGGACTTCTTCGAGTCGTAAACGAAGTACCCCTGCGCGTTGTTGTCGGTGTCCTCGCCGATGATCTTGATCGAGTTCTTATTGGCGCCCACCGTGCCATCCGCGCCCAGACCGTAGAACAGCGCGCGCACGGTCTTCGGATCTTCGGTCGAGAAATCGGCGTCGTAATCCAGGCTGGTGTGGGTGACGTCGTCGTTGATGCCGATGGTGAAGTGGTTCTTCGGCGCGGCCTTCCCAGCTTCGTCGAAGACCGCCTTGACCATGGCCGGCGTGAATTCCTTCGACGACAGGCCGTAGCGGCCGCCGATGATTCTCGGCATCGCCTGGAAAGGAGCGGCGCCGGCGACGATGGCTTCGTTCAGCGCCGTGACAACGTCGGTGTAAAGCGGTTCGCCCACCGCGCCCGGTTCCTTGGTGCGGTCCAGCACAACGATCGACTTCACCGTCGGGGGCAGCGCCTTCACGAAGTGTTCGATCGAGAAGGGCCGGTACAGGCGAACCTTCACAATGCCGACCTTCTCGCCGCGCCCAACCAGGTAGTCGACGGTTTCGTGCGCCGTTTCGGCGCCCGAAGCCATCAGCACGATCACCCGCTCGGCGTCCGGCGCGCCGACGTAGTCGAACAGGTTGTACTGGCGGCCCGTGATCGCGGCGAATTTGTCCATCGCGTTCTGCACGATCGCCGGGCAGGCCAGGTAGTAGGAGTTTACGGTTTCGCGGCCCTGGAAGTAAACGTCCGGGTTCTGCGCCGTGCCGCGGATAACGGGCCGTTCGGGCGACAGCGCCCGCTCGCGGTGCCGCCGGACCAAATCGTCGTCGATCATGGCCCGCATGTCTTCGACGGCCAGTTGCTCGATGTTGTTCACTTCGTGACTGGTGCGGAAGCCGTCGAAGAAGTGTACGAACGGCACCCGCGCTTCCAGCGTCGCCGCCGTCGCGATCAGCGCCGTGTCCATCACTTCCTGGATCGAGTTCGACGCCAGCAGGGCGAACCCGGTCGGCCGCACGGCCATCACGTCCTGGTGATCGCCGAAGATCGACAGCGCGTGCGCCGCCAGCGATCGCGCCGCCACGTGAATCACCGTGGCCGTCAACTCGCCGGCGATCTTAAACATGCTCGGGATCATGAGCATGAGGCCCTGCGCGGAGGTGAAGGTGGTTCCCAGCGCTCCGCCTTGCAGCGCGCCGTGCAACGAGGCCGACGCTCCGCCCTCGCTCTGCATTTCGATCACGTGCGGGATGGTGCCCCAGATGTTGGGCTGGTTTTCGCTGGACCATTGGTCCGACCACTCGCCCATGGGTGATGAGGGAGTGATCGGATAGATTGCGATGACCTCGTTTACCTTGTGGGCAACGTAAGCCGCCGCTTCGTTTCCGTCAATCGTTACTTTGGGTCTAGTCATGAGTATTCCGTAGGAGGGATTTTGGGTGCATCTTTCGTCCATCGGGCCCAAGGGGGGAATGCCAAATCGGCCCGAAATCATAGTATAGGATCTTTTGCGAAGGCTTGCGCGGCGGACGGAGCGCCCACGAAGACGCGGGTCTAAAGGAATTCGACTTTGCCCGCCATCTCCGCCGGGGACAAGAGGTCGTAGAGCAAGACCAGGCGCCGAAGCACCGCTCCCATCGGAATCGATCCCTGGCGGCAGTAGGCGATGCCTGCGTGTGGCACACCTTGTGCGTGAAGCCGAAGGAAGTCGGCGTCCTGAGTCACCAGTACACTCCCCGTGGCGGCGGCAAACGCAAGCTGCGCGGCATCGTCCGCACCGGCCAAATCCGCATCCATCGCAGTCGTGACGCCGATGTTCCGGCGGCGCAGGCCGGCTGCGATGCCCGCGGAAATGTGTTCATCCAGATGGAAGCGGATCGGCACCGTTCAGGCCGGTTTCTCCAATCGCTCCTGGCGCAGTTTTGCCTCGACCAACGAAGGATGATTCCGCCGGACCTCGTCCGCCAGCGCCTTCTCGGCCCGCATCTCTTCCTGGATCTCCTCGAGGTGATCGAAGTAGTAGGCCAGGGCGGCATGGACGTCGGCGAGAGTGAGGGAGGGCAGGTTAGAGACAATCTCGTCCGGGGTCATCCCCTGGTGCTCGGAACAGGCGACGATGTCGAGCACACGGACGCGGTGGCCGGCGATGCGGGCTCTGCCGCCGCACACACCGGGGGTCTTGGCAATTCTGTCTGCCGCGGTCGTGGCCATGAGTCAAGTATAACGCCCAACCGCTGCCGCTTCGCGCTTCCGCAACCGATCGCCGGCCGCCGCTCTCACACCACCCGTAGCGCCTCGGCGGGGAACTCGACGGCCCATTCCTTGGTCTGGCGCAGGGGTTCGAAAGCCGGGCGGGGCATCTCGACCGCAATGTCGCCGGAGAATTCCAGGCGCACGGTCGAGGGCTTGTCGATCACGCTCAGCAACTGCGCCGGGATCCGGTTCGGGCCCGGGCGGGGGTCGCGGGCCACCGCCTTGAGCTGCTCGGGCCGCACGCACAGCCACACCCGGTCGCCCTTGAAGTGGCCGGGGAAGTAGGGGCCGGCGAGTTCGCACTCGCCGCAGCGCACGCGGCTCGAGTTGCGGCCCGGGTCCAGCGTCAGAATCTCGGCCGGCAGCAGATTGAACAAGCCCAGCAGGCGGGCCACGTCGGCGCTGGCCGGGTGGTCCACGATCTTGCGGGGCGCGCCGGTCTGCGCCAGGCGGCCCTCGCGCAGCACCAGCATCTCCTCGCCCAGTTCGAAGCACTCGTCCAGGTCGTGCGTGACCAGCAAGATCGGCGTGCGGAACTCGGCGCGCACTTGGCGGAGCAGGGTGTAGAGCTCCGCGCGAAGGGGAGCGTCCAGCCCGCGCGCCGGCTCGTCCAGCAGCAGCAGCCGGGGCGCGCCGATAAGCGCGCGCGCGATCGAGCAGCGCTGCTTCTGGCCGCCGGAAAGCTCGTGCGGCCTCCGCCCCGCCACCTCCGCCAGGTGGAACCGCTCGAGCATTTCGTTCACCTTGCGATGCCGCTCCAGACGCGGCCTCCGCTCGGCGGCGAACTCGAGATTCTGCCGCAGCGTCATGTGCGGGAACAGGGAGTAGTTCTGGAACACGTAGCCGCAATGCCGCGCCCGCGGCGGCAGGTGGACGCCGGTCGCGCCGTCGAACAGAATCTCGTCGTCGAGCAGAATGCGGCCTTCCTCGGGCCGCACGAAGCCGGCGATGGAATCCAGAATCAGGGTCTTGCCCGCCCCGCTCGGGCCGAACAACACGGTCACTCCGGCCCCCGCCTGGAATTCGACCTGAAGCGTGAAAGCAGCCGAGTCGCGTCCCGGGGGAAAGCGCTTGCCGAGGCGAGCCTGAAGCATTACATTGCCTGCCTTGGCGCCAGCCGGTTGGCCAGGTAAAGTATCGCCAGCGCCACCGCCGATACCACCAGGACCAGTATCCGCGCCAGTGCGCCGTTGCCGCCTTCCACGGCGTCGTAGATGGCCACGGCCACGGTTTGGGTGCGCCCGGGAATGTTGCCGGCGATCATGATGGTCACCCCGAAATCGCCCAGCGAGCGGGCGAAGGCCAGCGCCGCGGCCGCCAGAATCGACCGGCCCGCCAGGGGCAGGCTCACGCGCCGGAAAACGGCCCACTCCGACGCCCCCAGGTTGCGCGCCGCGCGCTCATAGGTGCGGTCCACGCTCTCCAGGGCGGCCCGGGCGGACTTGATCAGCAGGGGCGTCGAATGGAACAGCGCGGCGATCACCGCCGCCTGCCAAGTGAACACCAGCGGCCCGCCCGTGATCCATTCGTACAGCCGGCCCAAGGCGCTCTCCCGGCCCAGCGCTACCAGCAGGTAGAAGCCCAGTACCGTGGGCGGCAGCACCAGCGGCAACGTCACGGCGGCGTCCACCGCTTCCTTGCCGCGAAACTCCCGGTTGGCCAGCAGCCAGGCCAGCCACACCCCAGCCGCCAGCGCGATGGCGGTCGACAGCGCCGCCACGCGCAAGCTGAGCCACAACGGAAACCAGTCGATCTGCATTGAACAGCCAATTATACGCTGCCGGCGGGCGCCTATTTCGGGGACACTCTCGAAAATCGCACAGACTTGGGGACACTCCGGGCTACCTTTACGCAAACCACCGCTTCAACCACCCCATAGGCGTGTCCCCCATTTTCATCGGCTTCGGTGAGCGCGATGCGATCATGACCACAGGCTACGAAATCCCGAAA
>JAUYBU010000608.1 GCA_030693045.1 Bryobacterales bacterium
CGTCCGCCCCAGATTCGCCCCCGCTCGCCGTGGCGGGAGGGGGACCTATGCTCGCTGATGCTGCCCGCAAGCTCCCTCGCGGGCCCACCTGAGCGCCGCGGACACTTGTCCGTTGAACAACGAGCACCCCAGGCGAAAGCGTTCCAGCGTTTCTCCGTCTTTTCGGGCTCCGCGCCGCCTCAGCCCCATTTCCGCCTCCGGAGCCTCCGCCACTGTCTGAATCGCAGGTGCTTCCATAAGACTGCAGGCACAGACGGGGCCAAACAGGATATACTGTTGAGCATGGTTGTCAGAGGGTCCGAATGAGGGGCGTGCCTCTCTCGGCGCTGGGGAAAGCTCTCGTATTCGCCGCAACACCCGGCGCAGTGTTGGCGCAGTTCGCGCTAGGGCCGACGCAGACGCGGTTCCGGGCCGTCGCGGGTTGGGAGGGCAGCTTCTCGCTCGTCGTCAATCAGTCCGGTACCACACCGTCTCTGTTTGGCCCCGCCACTTACGCGGTCAACCGGAAGATCGAAGGGAAGGTCAAACTGGACAAGCTCCTTCCGTTGTCGGGTGGCTGGACGGGCCACGTCGTGGAGGGAGTGGTATCGATCAACGACAAATACACCCTCCCCTGGGCCTTGGGGCTTTGCACCTCGGTAAACGAGGTGAAAGGCACGGGTAGCCTGGCGATAGGCGGCGCCACCGGACAGCCGGAGCAGGTGTTCCTGACGTTCGACCGGGGGGCCGACACGTGGAGCCTGGTGCTTCGTGAAAATGCGATCAAAGCGGACTGGACGAATACGCTGAAGTGTCCGGGAATCCCCGACCAGGTAGCGGTGAATCCCCAGGCGGCGACGCAGTGGCACGCCCAAATCGGGCCGATGGGGCTCCCGTTCCCCGCCTCGGTCTTTCAACTTATCGGCAAACAGGTGGTGGACGGGCAGGGGGATCGCAACGGGGGAATGGACGTCGTGCTCAAAGCGGATCTCACGTATGACTTGAAACCCACACTGGTGGAGCTGGTCATCGAACCCGAGAACTACGACACCTGGCGCCCCGAGGCGCTCTGGGACGAGGAGACGCCGGCGAGCCCCATCCGCGTCAAGGCGAAACTGCAAAACGCCGACGGCACGCCCGTCGCCGAGGCCGGAAAGGCCAAGCGGATCGTTTTCGAGCTGGTCAACGTCTCGCACGAACCGGGCATCGCCGGGAACATGCCGCGCAGGGACCCCAAGAAGACCGCCGATCTGAAATTCGTCGCCGAGGAAAACACGCACCTGGAGATCAGCGGCGACGAAGGGAATGTGGGGCGGACCCCGGATGGACGGTACCAGGAATCGTACGTGGTGGTCAGCTCCTTCGACTGGGGCGCGTGGGGATGGTTAAAGGTGACCGCCGAGATGGAGGGCGGAGCGACGATCGAAGGCTACCTGAAGGGGGACCGGAACCACAAGCCCGTGCGGCTGCCGCAGCGGGCGGCGAATTCCTTCATTCCCGATTCGTGGAAGCGGGGGAAGGGCGCGGAGAAGGCCGACTCCGACGATGGGGAGAAGGAACCGAAGGGCCTGGAGAATTGCGACGGGGACGGGCTGACCCTGTACGAAGAATACCGGGGGTTTATCGAGAACAACGAGCACATCGAGGGCAACCCGCTCAAGAAGGACCTGTTCGTGCGCAACATGGGCGGTGCGGCGCTGGAACCCGGCATCTGGCTGTTCGGCGACCTGACCAACCTGGAGGTTCACTCGGGATTCGCCGCCGATGAGCTGAATCTCAGGGAACGGATCATGAACGTCAACTACGCCCGGGCGCCGCGCCGCGTCGATCAGCACGGCGTGGTCGTCGCAATCTGCAAAGACGTCGACGGCGGGTTGACCATCCTCAGACGCGGCACCATCCGGGGCCGGCCGGGAACGACCGACGTCGTCTGCGTGCAGCCGCCCGGGCGCTCCGGCTCGCTGACGGATCAGTTCCGCCTGGCCTTGAGCGACGTGCTGTTCGCGTATGAC
This sequence comes from Bryobacterales bacterium, assembly GCA_030693045.1. Lineage (GTDB taxonomy): Bacteria > Acidobacteriota > Terriglobia > Bryobacterales > Bryobacteraceae > JACQZT01. Next base: position 1,992 of record JAUYBU010000608.1, read on the forward strand.
AAAGGCGTCGCGCACGAACTGCTCCACGCCACCGGCGTTGAGCATCACGGGAACACGGACAAAAGCCGTACGGTCCGCTTCGTGCCCTCCGACGATCCGGCCAACACCACCGGAACGCCGCACTACGAAGTGAGCGGGCAGCGGGCGACGATTCTGGACGAAGCGTCCGGCCGCGACCTGGCCGCCGAGCGCGATGGCCTCTACGCGCAACTGGTGGCAGAAGGCTTGAGGCAGGCGGAGGCGATGCGCGCGGCCGGCGCAATCCGGGACGATGTGGCCGAATTCCTGCGCCTGCTTGTGCGGCCGCGGTACTACGGCGCCCAGGAGAAGACGTTCGGGTTCCCCGGCGGCGAGCACAGCGGCGACGACGACTGCGTCATGCGCTACCACTTCGCCACGTACTATCCGGTGCGGGGCCAGGCGAACTCCTACTACGAAGTTCCGGCCGGCACCGAGCCGCTGGGCTTTGGCCTGTGCGAACTAGCGGCTGGGAGCGGGGTCAACGGGAGCGCACACAGGCCGCAGCCGCGCTATTGGGATGCGACGCCGGGTCGCGGCCGCTGCCGCTGGTGGGTATGCGTGAACGATGCGGTCCCGCCGGGGGGGGGGCCATGAGACGCGTAGTAGTGTTGTTCTTGGCGGCGGCCGCGCTGCCGGCTCAGACGCCCGCGCCGAAGCTGTCGCTGGACGCCAACGGCTCGGTGGAACTGGTGCTGCACCGCGGCTGGCCGCTGTTTGTGGACGGGCTGCTCTGGCACTCGCTGCGCGCGCGGAAGGAAGCGGCGCCGCCGCTGGTGGTGGGGCCGGCCTCCGGGGACTGGGCGGATTCGGTTCGCATCGTGATTGCCGGTCCGGACGGCAAGGAGGCGCTCTGGCCGCTGGAGAGGTTGGGCGGTCCCGAGCCCGGCGCGCTGACGCTGCCGAAGAGCGGGCGCGTCCCGATGGCCTGGCGGCTCGACGCGGCGCGCACGGCGGAATTGGAGCCGGGCGTGTACGCGCTGGCCGCGGTGATCGAGGTCGGCGGCGGTTCGGGGTGGAACGGGAGGGCGGTCAGCGCACCGGTCACAATCACCGTCGCGGATGCGCCCGCCGAACTTTCTGAGCAGCAAGCGGCCGAGCTGGCCCTGCTGCGGGCGCGCGAGGCGTCGGTTCTGGGCGAGCCGGCGCGCGCGGCGGGCATCCTGCTGCAGGAACTCAGCCGGTCGCCGGCGAACGTCACCCTGGCCGCCGCCGCGGCAGCGAGCCTGGAGGCGGCGGGCACTGATGAGTTGGCCCTGGCAGTCGCCGAAGCGGCCCTCGACGCTTTCCGCGCCAAGGCGGAAGCGGCGGTTCTTCCGCCCGCCGGCCTGGTGGCGCTGCGAGACCGTCTGGCACGGAAGCTCTTCGCTGTCCGCCCCTGACGCGCACAGCCGGCGAAGTCGCGACGGGAGCTGCCGGGTCCGGCCCCCGGGAAAAGTCGGTTGGCATGGCGCCGAATCAAGGCACGACTCGGACTTCCGGGGGAGTCCTCCCCCTCGACCACAACTTCAGAGAGTACCGCCGCTTCTCCCTCGCCGTGCTCCTCGACCTCGGTGGAACCAGCGACTTCTATTCACAAGCCGGCCGTGGCGACGGTGCGGATTCCGGGCGAAGGCGAAAAGGATTCCGGGGCGAACGTGAAAAGCGTTCCGGGGTGAAGACGAACGGGATTCCGGGCTGAAGGCGAACAGCGATGGGAGCGCTGACGCAAGGCGGGCTGTGGTTCGGCGGGACGGCCAAAACGCCGTGGAAGACCGACCGGATCTCCAGCGGTTCCTCGGCCGGCTCGGCCGCGGCGACCGCCGCCGGGCTGGTGGGCTTCGCCATCGGGACCGAGACGCTGGGCTCGATCGTCTGGCCCTCGATCCGCTGCGGCGTCGTGGGTCTTCGGCCACCTTCCGCCTTGCCCACGGCGGCCAGAGAGGGAAGGTTTTGCGTAGCAGCATTGCCGCCGATCTTCTGCGTGGGCTGAAAGTGCGGGCCCTGTCCGGGTTTTCCGCAGCGGCGGAATGCGCTGGAAGGAACCAGGCTGGAAGTCGCCGGTTGCAGACACTTGCCGGAGCAACGTGGATCGGTCGTCGCCAAGAGTCACGAGTGTGCCGCTTAAGTCGCGCAGCGTTCAAGCTAAACGCGCTATACTGGAACAGACGCTTGTAGACGCTATTTTCTGTCCCGCGGTTTGTAGCCCTACCTGATCGGTTCGCAACTCCTGAATGAAAACTTTTTTGGAACTATCTCTCTCCCCTGCCTTGCAGGGAAACCTGGCTTCGGCCAGCATGACGATTCCCACGCCGGTCCAGGCGGCCGCGATTCCGCCGGCCCTGGCCGGGCGCGACGTGCTGGCGACAGCCCAGACCGGAACCGGCAAGACGCTTGCCTTCCTGGTCCCCGTGATCGAGAAATTGTCTCGCTCGCGCACTCCCGGAATACAGGCCCTGGTCCTGGTCCCAACCCGCGAATTGGCGATGCAGATCGTCGACGCCTTCACGCTGCTCAAGCGCAAGACCGGCATCGAAAGCGCCTTGGTGGTGGGCGGGCTTTCCGAAAACCCGCAGCTTACCGCCGTTCGGCGCGGAGCCAAGCTCGTGGTCGCCACCCCCGGCCGCCTGGAGGATTTCCTGGACCGGAAACTGGTCCGCCTGGACGCCGTCGAGGTGCTGGTGCTCGACGAATCCGACCGCATGCTCGACATGGGCTTCCTGCCGGCCATCCGGCGGATACTGAAAGTGCTGCCCGCCAACCGCCAGACCCTGTGCTTCTCGGCAACGCTGGAAGCCTCGACGGCGCCTTTCATCCGCGAAACCTTGCGCGACCCCGTGCGCGTCGAGATCGGGTCGACCAGGCAACCCATCGACCGGGTCCGGCTGCAGTGGTTCGAAGTGGCATCCGAGCGGAAAACGGACCTCCTGCACGATCTCCTGGGTCAGGAAACCGGCACTTTCCTGGTCTTTGCCCGGACCAAACACGGCACCGAGCGGCTGGCCAAGCGGCTCACCCGCGCCGGTCACGACGCCGCCATGATCCACGGCGACCGCAGCCAGAGCCAGCGCACGGCCGCGCTCCGTGGCTTCCAAAACGGCACCTACCGCGTGCTGGTGGCCACCGACATCGCCGCCCGCGGAGTCCACGTCGACAACATCGCGCACGTGGTGAACTACGACCTGCCGCAAGAGCCGGAGGATTTCATCCACCGCGTGGGCCGGACCGGCCGCGCCTCGGCGCTGGGCGTTGCCTCGACTTTCGCGACACGGCAGGAATCCGGCGAAATCCGGAAGCTCGAACGGGCGCTGAAACTAAAGATGGAGCGGCTGCCTGTCGATCTAAGATAGAATGACTCTGATAGACATCGCCTCCCTTTGAGTTATCCCCACAATGATCGATCAGCATCCCAAAGGCTCTAGCGCCCGTATCCTGCTGTCCTCCGTATTTGGCCCGTACGCGCAAGACGATCAGTTCGGCAGCCGCACCATCAACCCGATGGAGCTCTACCACAACCAGGTGACGAGGGCGCAGGGCGCGTTTTCGCTGCGGCGCTTTCATCGCTCCTGGGGCATCATGATGATCCAGGAGAACATCTCGGCGCCGTGCACGGTTCTGGACTTCCCCACGCGCGAGGCGTTCGAGCGGGAGATCACCAGGAACCGCTACGACGTCGTCGGCATCTCCTCGATCATTGTGAACGTGGGCAAGGCGCGCGAGATGTGCCGCGTGGTACGGAAGCTGTCGCCGCAGTCGGCCATCGTCGTCGGCGGGCACGTGACGGCCATCCCGGGCGTCGAGCACATTATGGACGCCGACCATTTCGTCAAGGGCGACGGCATCGCCTGGATGCGCCGCTACCTGGGCGAGAACGCGGACGCCCCGATCCGCCACCCGGCGCTGTCGTCCGGGTTCGACCTGCGCGTGATGGGCATCAAGGTCCCCAACAATCTCGACACCTCGGCCACCGTGATCGCTTCGGTGGGTTGCCCGATGGGCTGCAACTTCTGCACCACTTCCTCATTCTTCGGCGGAAAGGGCAAGGTGCTCAACTTCTATGAGACCGGCGAGGAACTGTTCCAGGTGATGGAGCAGGCGGAAGCTTCGCGCAAGGTGAAATCGTTCGTCATTATGGACGAGAACTTCCTGCTCCAAAGGCCGCGCGTCATGGACCTGCTGGCCCGGATGAAGGGGGCGGGCAAGAGCTGGGCCTTCAATATTTTCTCGTCAGCCAATGCCATCCGCAAGTACAGCTACGAAGAGCTGGTCGAGCTGGGCATCGCCTCGGTCTGGGTGGGCCTGGAATCGCCCCACTCGAGCTACTCGAAACTCGACGGCGCCGACACCGTCCGCATGGCGCGGGAACTGCGCGAGCACGGCATCATGCTGCTGGGATCGACCATCCTGGGCCTGGAGCATCACACGCCGGAGAACATCGCCGGCGAGATCGAGCACGCCATCTCCCACCAGACCGACCTGCACCAGTTCATGCTCTACACGCCCGTGCCCGGCACGCCGCTGTATCGGGAAATGGCCGACCAGGGGCGTCTGCTGGACGTCGATCTGGCCGACATTCACGGCCAGCTCGGCTTCAACTTCCAGCACGCGGCCATCTCGCGCGAGGAATCCAAGAAGTTCCTCGACTGGGCCTTCTGGCGCGATTTCGAACTTAACGGCCCCAGCCTGTTCCGCATCTGCCGCACTACCTTCGAAGGCTGGAAGCGTTACAAGAATCACCCCGACCTGCGCGTGCGCGAGCGTTTCCAGCGCGAGGCGCGCTCGCTCCGCCACGCCTACGCCGCCATGCTCTGGGCCATGGAACACCGTCTCCGCGAGACCAACGATTCGGTGGCCTCGCAGATCCGCCTGCTGCGCCAGGACCTGGAGCGGGAATTCGGCTTCATCGCCGCCGCCGCCGCGCGTCTATTGGGACCGGTCCTGTCCTGGACCAGCGCCCGCGAGGAAAAACGCCTGGCCCAGGGCCGCGGCTACGAACCCCGCACCATCATCGAGCGCCGCAACTGGCTGGAAACCTAGAAACCCCCGCCGTCCTCGTCCCAGGTAGAACGCGACCGTAGTCCCGATTGTTCCTGTATGGACAAAGGGTATACACTTGATATTGGATGGCGGGCGCGATGCCCGCTCGGCATGACCGCTCCCTCACGGTCGCGCCTCGGAATGCGATTCCGAGCCGCGACCGTGAGGGAGCGGTCATGTAGACCTGGAGGCGGCGGAGAATTCGGGTCGTGACCGCCTTTCCTGCCAACCGGAAATGGCGCGCACTATGGCGCCGTTTGAAAAGGAGAGCGGCGAATGCCTAAGAAGAAGCTGGCCGATGCGAAGACCGAAGCCGAAGAAGCTTTGTGGTTCGAGAAAAACCAGGACCGGCTACTCAAGCTGTTCAAACAGGCAGAGCGGGAAGGCGCCCTCCGCATCGGCGGCAGGAGCATCGGCATTACCGTATCCAAACGCACCGGATCGCTGATGAAACCGCCGGCGCAAAAGGTGATGCTGCGGATTCCGGTCGACGATCTCGAGCGCGCCCGCCAGCAGGCCGCGGACAAGGGCATCGGCTATCAGATGCTCATGAAGATGCTCCTGCACGAGGCCCTTTCGCGCGAAGAAACTTCCAAGCCCCGCCGGGCCGGGTGAGTTGCCGCGCCAGAGGCGCCCTCACGGCTTCCCGGACCCCCACTGCTCGAATACGACGTCTCCGGCGCCCGCTGGATGAATGCCTACCGCTTTGCCGCCCGGACCACGATGTCGTTGAAGACTAACTTCCGGTCCGCGCCGTACCACACGATTTCGAGCGAATCGCTGGAGTTGGGCACCCGGATGATCTCGATCTCGCCTTTTGTGCCATCCCCGGCGCCCCAGGGAAACTTCATTGTCCCGCTCCGCAGTTGCCCTCCAAAACTGAAACTGACGTCCGGCCTGAAGCCGCTCGACTTCGGGGCCCGGTACCGCCCAATGAGAGTTCCGCGCACCCAGTTCCCTTCCTCGGAGATGGAGAGCGTCACCGATTCCGGCCGGAAAGGCGAACCCGACTGCCCGGACCGGTTCAAGGTCCATTCACCTGAAACCGGCGCGGCGCTGACCGCCGCCGGCTTCACCGCCGCCGGCTCGGGCTTGGCCAGGGGTACCGGTTTGCTCGCCGCCGGCTCGGACTTGGCCACGGGTACCGGCTTGCTCTCCGCCGGTGGGGGGTGGGAGGCGGGCGGCGTTGCAGCCGGCGTCTGAGGCGCGGGCGGCGTTGCAGCCGGCGTCTGAGGCGCGGGCTGCTGCACCTGAGGTACCGGTTTGCTTACCGCCGGTTCGGACTTGGCTGCGGGTACCGGCTTGCTCTCCACCGGCGCAGGCTGGGCGGCGGGCGGCGGCGGAGTCGCTTTAGGCGCGGGCTGTTGCACCGCGATTGCCGGCTTGCTGGCCGGAATCTCGGGTCGCACGGGCGGAGACGCTGGCTTCACCACTGCGACGAGCTGCTTGCCGGCAACGGCGGGTGGAGTACCGGAAGGAGCAGCCCTGGGAAGAGGCTGGGGGGGGACGATTGGAACCGGCGGCGCCTTCTTCTGAGCGGCTAAGTGCGCAGCCTCCTCGTCGCGGAGCTGCGCCAGGCGCTTCTGCACCAGCGCCTGCTTCTCGGACTCGGCGCGCACCCGTTCGGCGTCCTTCAATGGGTCGCCGGCCTGCGTCCAGACCTCCTCGGGCTCAGGCGCCGGAGAGCCGGGGGGTGCTTGACCGAGGAAGCTGACGAGTTCCTCCAGCTTTGAACCGTTGGCCTTCTCCACGGTCATTTGGACTCTCACCGTGTCGGATTGCCGGGCATAGGTGACCGAGCCCGCACGCAGAAATCTGGAGTCCAGCATGATGAAGCGCCGGGTGGATCCGTCCAGGAACTCGAGAGTTCCACTCTGAGCGTCGCGCACAAACGGCAAACTGGCATCCCAGCGAACTTCCAGTTGTCCCTGCCGATCGGTGACCTGCAGGCGCAGAGCGGAGGGCGAAAACTGCCCGGGCGACTGCGCCATCCAGTAGTCCTTGGTAACGTAAGCCGCCGCCACCGCCAGCAGGCAAACCACCGCCCCAAGCAGCGACCACAGCGGCCACCGCCGCCTCCGCTCCGGCGGCGGCTCCGGCGCCGACAAGAAATCCGGCAGCTTGATCGCGGCCGGAACGGCGGGAACCGCGGGGGCGGCGGGCGGCGTGGCCTCACCGTAGAAGGTGGTGCTGCGAGTGCCGCCGTTGGCTTCCCGGAAGAAGAAACACACGCGGGTTGGCCGCATTGTGGCGGGCCGCAGCACCAGCGCCACCTGCCACGGTTCCGGGAAAAACCGGTTGTGGATCTCCAGATCCGCCTCGGTCAGATCAATCTCGCTGCGGGTGTGGGAGTGATACCAGCCCACCACTCCCATTCCAGCCAGACCGGAGTCGCGATTGTGGGTCTGTAGCATCTCCGACAGGCGCGCAACGTCGTTGGCGGAGAGCACAAAGGACGGCCCGGAAGCGTGCTCACACCGCAACGGGCGAGCCGCGAATATCACAACCCGCGAGCCTTCGTGCGCGCCGAACAGAACGCCGCCGGTCTCCACGCCTCCGCGCGGAGCGGAGTAGAACGCCTCCGCCACCTCCGCGTGGATCTGCTCCATCACGGTGGGCAAGCACTCTACCACGATCGCCTCTCCGGGCTCTTTCAAAGGCCCGGTTAGCCCGTCCTTCAGCATGTCAGCCATGACAATGCCACTCCTGGAGACCCACTAGGGCCCGCTTCGTCAGTATACAGCGGACCGGGGGATGCCGGCCGCAATAACGGCCATGACCCGGCCGTGGACCCGATCGCCCCGCCGTGCGCGGGGGATCGCGCTCTTCCAGCCCCAGCGTACAACAGATTCGGGTTGCCGGATCGGGTCCGGGAACTCCGCGCCGGCTCCAACCCGCGGCCCTTCCCCCCCCACCATCGCGGCGGTGTTCTCCCGATCTGTGCCTAGCGGTGAAAACACATGGAACAAGAGGTTGGTCTCCACCAGAGCCCGTCTTCGCCGCCTGTTATTCATACTCCAGGAAGTGGCGGTTGGCGTCAACCACCACCCGATGAGGGGTGGGGAATTTTCGACCGGCGAAACGAGGAATCTTCATCCGGCCTTGACAGGATGCAGCGAATGGCAAGCTGTCCCCTTCGGCCGTGTCTCAAAACTTGACACGGCGCACCTTCACGCAAACCATCGCCACCGCAGCCCACAGGCGTGTCCCCCGTTTCAGAGACCTGAGACCCGGGGACACTCCGGGCTACCTTCACGCAAACCATCGTCACCGCAGCCCACAGGCGTGTCCCCCGTTTCAGAGACCTGAGACCCGGAGACACTCCGGGCCGACCCCATGCCAGCGGCCGCGCGATCAGTCCTGGATTTCGACGGTGTTGATCCGGATGGCGATGTTCAGCGCCATTTCGCCGGCGCCGCGACGGATTCGCGCGTGCGCGGAATTCGGCAGCCATTGAAGAAGTTCCTCGACCTCGAACGGCGGCGCGCGTCCGGCGACCTGAAAGCCGATTGAGTCGGCCGTCCGGCAGGCAAGCTGGACGATCTCACGCACACCGACAGGCCCGCTGGCGACGGGCTGATGGTGAACCGCGGCGACATCGCACAGCACCGGCGGAAAACCCCAGTGCCGCATCAGCGTGGCGCCGGCTTGGCAATGGTCGACGCCAAAGGCCTCGCGTTCCAGCGCGCACAGCCGCGACGGCTTGGCCTCGGCTTCAGCCAGCATCGCCGCGTAGTGGTTCGGGTCGCTGGCCAGCAGTGCGAGGCGTCCCAGGTCGTGCACCAGTCCGGCCGTGTAGGCAGCGTCGGAGGGCATCATCAGAGCCAGCGCGAGTTCTTCGGCGACCATCGCACAAGCCAGGTTGTGTCGCCAGCAGACGCGCGCCGCTTCCGTCGCCAGAACGGCGCCCAGAAAGCGCCGCAACGCCACCGTGAGAGCCAGCCCGCGCACGCGCTCCGGACCCAGCAGGCAGACCGCATGGAGGACGCTGTCGATCTCCTGCCTGAATCCGAACATCGGCGAATTCGCCAGACGCAGAATCTCGGCCGCGAATACCGCGTCGCGGCGGACGATGGCGGCCACTTCGGTCAGCGGAACGTCGTCGGAGGCAGCGGCGCGCATCAACCGCAGCGCCACCGGATGAAACGGCGACAGGTTCTCCCAACGCCGGAGGCGGGTTCGCGCCTCCGGCGCGCACAACAGATCCATGGTGTCGGCCTTCCCGTTCGGGCGGATGTCGCCGCCATGCGCCGCCCGCCTGCCCCGTCCGGCGCCAGGGGGGAAGCCCCGAATTTGTCTTATCGACGCCCAAGCCGGGATTGTGAGGGAAAACCGCTGGCCCGCTTCAGCTCCGCAGCAGCCGCTCCAGAATTTCCGGAATCTCGAACACGGCGCGGTTGTCGAGCGCGGCGATGTTCGCCTGAAGCCCCGCCAGCGTCGCCGGCTCCAGGAGTCGGTCCACGGCTTGGTGAACGTTCCTGAAGCTGTCCACAACCAAACCGACCCCTCGCTCCCGCACCCACTCGGCGTTGTAGCGCTCCTGCGGCAGGGTCCAGGCATTGCGCTCGACGATGACCGGCAGCCGCATGAGCAGCGCTTCGCCGATCGAGCCGGGCCCCGGTTTGCCGATGAAAAAGTCGGCCAGCTTCATGTAGTAATAGACCCCGGTGGTGTATCCTTCGACGACCTTCGGATACGGCAGGCGCTCGGCTTCCAGCGCGCGCACAAGACCCTGGTTGTGGCCGCAGATGAAGATGAACTGCGCGGGGCGGGAGCAGCGGGCCACCCGGCGAGCGATTTCGATCATCGCCCCCGAGCCGTACCCGCCGAACAGCACCAGGCCGGTGGGAAGTTCGGCGGCCAACCCCAGCTTGACGCGCTCCACCGCGCGATCCACCTCGACCGGCTCGTAAAACCGCGGCCGCAGGATCATACCGGAGACGCGGAAAACGCGCTCCAGCGGGTGATCCATGGCCAGCGCCTGCTCCACCGCCTTGTCGGTCCCGCAGATGAAGTGCTGTGGCTGCCGCTCCATCCAGAAGCGCGGCGGATAATCGGCCAGATCGGTGAGCACGGTGACGAACGGCGCCGCCGCGCCCGCGCCGCGCAGACCCTCAAACAGCGCCCGGTTGAAGTTCGGCACCAGCGATACCACCAGGTCCGGCGGCGCCGGGCGCCAAAAGTCGGCCAGCAGGCGCACCTGCGCGCCGTGATAGAGCCGGATCACCAGGTGCATCGCGGCCAGCATGGGCCCGGAGCCGAACGTCCAGCCCTTGCGCAAAAACGTGTTGTAGACGTCTTCCAGACGCAAGCCGGTGAGCTTGCGGAAGATGTCCAGCGAGTCCAGCACCTCTTGCAGATTTACCAGCCGGACGTCCCACGGGCGGCCTTGCCGCTCCACCACGTCCTTGAGCGCCGTGGCCGCGGCGCGGTGCCCGCCGCCGGCGTCGAAGAAGATGAAGTCGAGTTTGGCGCGTTCCGGCACGGCGACTACTGGCCACGGATGAACGCGAATGAACGCGAATCGAATTCGCGTTCATTCGTGTTCATCCGTGGCCAGTTTCTCACAATGAAGTTTCCATGGGCAGGGCCAGCGGCGGCTCGACCATGAATTCGAGCCCGCTCATCTGGCCGACCGCCTCGCGCACGCTTTGTTCGGTGGTCGGTTCCACCGTGATCACGAACGGAAGGTTGTGTTTGTCCTCGCAGGGAAGCTGGAGCACGGCGTCCAGGCTGATGCGCTTTTCGGCCAGAATGCCGGCCAGCGCGGCGATGATGCCGGGCCGGTCGGTGACCCGGAAGCGCAAGAAGTAGGCGCGTCTTTGCATCGCGACGGGTATTGGCTGGTATTCTCCCAGCCGCTGGTGGGCGAACGGCGACACGCGCTCGGGGCTGCCACGCAGGATCTCGCGCCCCACCCGCATCAGGTCGCTCACAACCGCGACGCCGGTGGGCCGCTGGCCCGCGCCGCGTCCGTAGTAGAAGGTGTCTTCCCCGTAATGGCCGCGCACCCAGATGGCGTTGTAGGAGCCGCGCACGCTGGCCAGAATCGTGGTCACCGGGATCAGCGCCGGACGCACCGAAAGAATCAGTCCGTCGGGTGTCTGGCGCGCCCCGCAGATCAGGCGGATGGTGTGGCCCAGCTTGTGCGCGTACTGAAAATCGAACGGCGTGATGCGCCGGATGCCCTCGGTGAAGATGTCGGACGGCGTGATGCGCTCGCCGAAAGCCAGCGCCGCCAGAATGGCAAGCTTCGACCGCGCGTCGTAGCCGTCCACGTCGGCGCTCGGGTTGGCCTCGGCATAACCCAGCCGCTGCGCCTCCCCGAGCACGTCGTCGAAGGCCGCGTTGCGGATCTCGATTTCGGTCAGGATGAAGTTGCTGGTTCCGTTCAGGATGCCGTAGAGCGCCGTAATGCGGTCGGCGGCGATCCCCTCGCGCAGGACCGCGTGGATGGGGATGCCGCCGGCGACGCTGGCCTCCATCGCCAGGTTGACGCCGGCGCGGATCGACAGGTCCCACAGGTCGGCGCCGGCCAGCCCCATCAGTTCCTTGTTGGCCGTCACCACGCTCTTGCCGGCGGCGATCGCGGTTTCGATGATCTGGCGCGCCACCGTGGTGCCGCCCACCAGTTCGGCCACCACCTGAACCTCCGGATGGTTCACCAGTTCCCGCCAATCCGCGGTCTTCAGAACCTCGCCGGCCAATTCGGGCACGATCTTGCCCGCGATCTCCAGGTCGCAAACCGCCCGCACCCGCAGGCGGAAACCCAGCTTGGTTTCAATCTGCCGCGCGTTCTCGGTCAGAATGGTCAGCGCGCCCGTTCCGACGGTTCCCAAGCCGATGATTCCGACGTTCACTTCCTGCATGTAGCTATGATACAGGGTAAGATGCGAACGCTGCTTCTTATTGGCTTGGCGCTGGCGCTCTCGGGGGGCCAAATCCCGCGGCACGAAAGCGAGCCCGCGCCGAAGACTCTGCCGGGCGGCCGGAACCAGACCGAGGCGATCCTGAAGGTCGAGCACCAGAAGTCGCTCGAAGATGCCGCCCAACTGGTTCGATTGTCCCGGCAACTGCGGGCCGAACTGAAAAAGAACGACCGGTACATCGTCTCGCTCGGGTCCATCAAAAAGACCGAAGAGATCGAGAAACTGGCGCGCCGGATTCGCGCGCGCATGCGGCGGTACTAGTGGCCATGCTTCGTGCGGCGACATGGATTCTGGCGGTGCTGCCGCTGGCCGCCCAGCCTCCCCAAGAGGCGCGCATTCCCTTCTACGGACAGGAACTGGTCTACCGGTATTCGGCCTCGGCCGGCGCGGCGCCGCTGGTGGTGCTGACCGAGGGCGTCTGGGACTACTGGCAAGCCGCCGCCGGCGCGCGCGGCTGGGGTCTGGTTGCGCCGGTCAACATCGCCCCGGCCGCCACCGACACCTACGCCAAGGCCCTGGAGGCCATCGTCACGGATGCGATCCAGCGCCTGAAGCCAGACCCGCTCCGGGTGTATCTTGCCGGAACCGGCCGGGGCGTCGCAGCGGTTTTCTACGCGCGCGGGCGCGTGCCGCACCTGTGGGCGGCGGCCTTCGCCGCCAGCGGCGATCCCACTCCGGCCATCGACTCCAACCGCTTGTTCGCGGCCAATGCCGGGCTGGTTCCGCTACTCTGGGCCGGCCGCCCGGACGACGAACTCGCGCGCGAGAAACTGCGCCTGGGCGGCTACCCGTTCGAGTGGCGCGACGCCGCGCAACTCCCCCCGGGCCAAGAGGCGAACTACCTCGCCGGCCGCGCCCGGCCGGCGAATCCGCCGCGCATCGATTGCGAAACCGGCAACCTCGCCTTTGCGCGCTGCTACTGGCTCGAGATCGCCAAACCCGATCCGGCGCGGCGCAACGACGTGCTCGCGCGCAGCCGCGTGACGCCGGGGTCGGGCGCATTCCTGGCCCTGGGCGGATTCGGCTACGATCCGGCGGCGGGACCGGGCGTGGTGGTCTCCTGGTTTCCGGACAACTACAGCGGGCCGCTCAAGCCCGGCGACCGGATCGTCTCGGTCGGCGGCGCCAACCTCGCCGATGGCCGCGCCTATGCGCGCTTCATGGACCAGGCGCGCGACGAGAAACCGGTCGCGGTGGTGGTGCAGCGCGGGAAACAGAGGGTGCGCATCGAAACCCGTATTGTCCTTCCCAAGAGAGAAGAGAACATCACGGTGCGCGTGCGCGCCGAGTGGACCGCCGAGACGCGCGAGCTGCTGATTGTGAGCCGCGGCGTGGGGGAAATGCGCCTCGACCTGCCGGCGGCCTGGGTCCCCGCCACCATTAACTGGAACGGGCAAGAGGCGCTGAAAGCCGGCGAGCCCGGCTGCTGGATCGTCGGCGACGCCTCCAGGCGCTGCCCGGCGCAATGAACGGTCCCGGCCCGTGCGCACCGAAGACAGCGCGGTCCCGTGCGTTTGTGACCACCGGGCTGTCACCGCGGAGTACAACTGGCGCTGAGGGTTTGGTGGTCAACGGGGCATGGCTGGAACGACAGGGCATTTCGTCGGCCCGAACTGCGCGCTACAGCAGTGGCGGCACTTCCTTCTTGAAGAAGTAGAGGACATCCTCCCAGGCAAGCGGAACGAGCATGTGGGGCAGGGGGTCTTTTTCGGCGTCGCCGAAGTACGTCAGCGACTTAAGGAGGTGAAGCCGGCTGTATCGGGTTTTGGCGTACTTCCGCGCAAACCAGGCGAGGATCTCCTGAAGTCCGAACTGGGCGCTTGCCACGTAAAGGTCGATGAAGTCGCGCTTCGTGCCGCGGCTTGCGATGGCGGAGAGTTTCATGCACGCGATGTCACGCGGATCGGCGACCGGAACGCCCTCGAACTGAGCCGGCGGGAAGAGTTCGGGGTATGGATAGCCAAGAAAACTCACCTTCGTCCGCTGGGTCACGGCGTGGATGGTGTGCGGCGCTTTGGCGACCTCAAAGAGGTCGGGCGCGAAGAAGTCGAGATCCACTGAAAGCCGATGGCCGAAGCGCAGAGCCAGCGCGGTTCCGCCCGCCAGATACGCGTGGTCGATGAGACCCCGGTCTCGCAGCGTTCGCAGTGTCTCCGCCATGCCGGGCGTGATCGTTTCAGGATGCCAGATGATGTTGGCGCCGGTATGCTCCGTCATTATTCCCAGCTGCTATTCAAGCGAGCGCGCCAACCTCTGCCTCGGGGATGCCATAGATGAGCGCCCAAAACGTAGCCGATTTGGCGGAGAGCCGGCGTTCGCTGCAAATGACGCGCCGAATTTCAGGCGCGTCGAAGTTCTCCCGCATCCACGCGACCGCTTCGTCATCGCCGTATTCGAGGATGCGAAAAATGGTGTAGTCGGGATAGGCGGAAGGCTGAAAGGTGGCCAGGTTCGTGTCCCAAAACAGAGATTGTAACGTATTGGGAACCATACACCTATAGTATACTTCTCGGGCTGAAAAAAGCCACCATTTGTGAGGCGGCGAGATTCCCTTCTCGGATCTATTACAAATCATGTTATAATCGCATCGGGATTCATATCGTGGCCCCGGTCGAACTAAGACGCGCTCGCGAAGCTCGCGGTCGGACGCAGCAGCAGGTTGCCGACACGCTAGGTGTGTCGCAGGCCTACTGGGCTCTTTTGGAAAGCGGCAAGCGAGAGCTCACCACTCGATTGGCCGAGAGAGTTGTCATCTTGCTGAACCTTTCCCCAACAAGGTTGCCGGTCGAACGCGACGCTCTGTCGGCAGCGAGATCCCCGTCCCTCGCGGGGCAACTAGGGTCCCTTGGTTATCCCGGCTTCGCCTACATGCGACATCGAAGGAAGCGGAACCCCGCGGCAGTGCTGGTTTCGGCGCTCCTTTCCAATGACCTTGAGCCCCGAATAGTCGAGGCTCTGCCCTGGCTCGTGCTTCAATACCCCGACCTCGATTGGGAGTGGGTGCTCACTGAGGTGAAACTTCGTGACCTGCAGAACCGCCTTGGTTTTGTCGTGAGCTTGGCTCACGAACTTGCGGCGGCTAGGAAGAATGCCGAGGAAACAGGGGCGGTATTGAGCCGGGTCACGGCCCGGCTGGAGCGTGCCAGGCTGGCCAGAGAGGACACCCTGTGCCAGGAGAACCTGTCGGCTGCTGAAAGGGCGTGGCTGAGGAAAACGCGGCCCGCGGCGGCTGCCCACTGGAATCTCCTTAGCGACCTGAGGCCGGAGGCTCTGCCCTATGCGGCATAACCTCCCTCCCGAACCCTGGCAAAGTTTCTGTCTGAATTAGACGAGCGACTGGCCGAACCCGTCGAGCTGCACTGCATCGGTGGATTTGTGGTCTCATTGCTTTACGGCATGCCTCGCCCGACCGCCGATGTGGACCTCCTGACAGTCGTACCTCACACGGAAATGAGACACCTGCTCGAGCTTGCCGGCCACGGCTCCGCGCTTCACAAGAGGTTCGGGCTCTATCTGCAACATGTTGGCGTTGCCAGTCTCCCGGAAGCTTACGAAGCAAGGTTAATCCCCATGTTCCCAGGTGCGTATCGGGCTTGCGGCTCTTGGGTGCCGAAGCGTATGATCTCGCGCTGTCGAAGCTGGAACGGAATCTGGGGCGCGACCGGGAGGACATCAAGCATCTCGGCCGGACAGTGCCGCTCGATGCGGACGTGCTGGAGCAGCGGTACAAACAGGAACTCCGCCCTTATCTCGTGAATATCGAGCGCCACGACCTGACAATCAGGCTTTGGATCGAGATGCTCCGCGATCAGAGCCAGCGATAGATCTATTGGGCGGAGAGAGAGGGATTCGATCCCTCGATAGAGTTTCCCCCATACGCGCTTTCCAGGCGTTCGCCCTGAACCACAGGGCAGTCACCGCGCCAGCAAGCGGAAGCGAGGCTCGCCCTTCAACGCCTTGTCGAACGTGAGGGTGAGCGAAGCGCCGTGCTTCTCGTTGGCCCGGCCGATGTAGTAGTCGGAGAAATCAGCTTTTCCGCGACGATAGTCGCCCAGCGCGGCCCAAACGATGTCCTTCTGCGCGATCTCAAACTGAGCTGTCATTAGAATGCGCTCCAGGATCGTCAGGATCTCGTGCTTGCCGAAGCGGTAGGCGCTCTCCAGGACCCACGCCATCTCACACAGCACCAGCGGCTGGATCAGCATCCGCTCGCCGGCGGCCGCGGCGGCGTCGATCTCGCGGGCCGCCAGGGGCGCCTGCTGCTTGTCGTCCAGCGTCAGGTAGCGAAGCAGAACGTTGGTGTCGAGGCCCCTCATACCAGCCGCCGGGCACGCCGCCGGATCGCCTGGTTCATCGCCTGGACCGGCACCGCGCCCCGTCGGGGCCGCTGAAGGATTCCCTTCAGCCGGCGCACGTCTTCCACGGCCGGCCGCACAAGTACGCCGCCGTCGTCGCCGACCACGAAGTCGATCAGATCGCCGGGATGAAGGCCGAGGTGCTCCCGGATCGCCTTGGGAATCACCGTCTGGCCCCTGGAACTCATGGTGGACGTTGGCATTGTGTCTTACCTCTTGAGGCTTTTCTTATTTTACTGTAAGAGGGGGCGGCCCGAGACGGGGCCGAACCAGCCGCGCTGCCCCGCGCGCCCCCCCGCCGCCCCCGGGGACACTCCGGGCTACCTTTACGTAAACCACCGCTTGACGCAGCCCATAGGCGTGTCCCCTCCCCGCGCGCCGCCCTTCGCCGCCCCGGGGAGAACAGAACAGCCATGTATTGCGTGTCGTCGAATAGCAGCCGCAGTTCCGGGGAGGGGCCGTACCACAGTTCGAAACGAATCCGCGCCGGGGAGCCGCATTTTCAAAATCATGGCACGCCCCTACCAGATCACCCGTACGGGATAAGGCTCAAAGGCTCGATCCGGCGTGACAATCGCAAGTCCGCCCATCAACGCCTGCGCGATC
Source organism: Bryobacterales bacterium (assembly GCA_030693045.1). Lineage (GTDB taxonomy): Bacteria > Acidobacteriota > Terriglobia > Bryobacterales > Bryobacteraceae > JACQZT01. Next base: position 18,916 of record JAUYBU010000608.1, read on the forward strand.
AGCATGCGATCGAAGGGATCTTTGTGGAACATCTGGAGCTTCTCAGCCGCAAGCGCGTCCGTTTCCGTGAGGGAAAGACTCGCAATTCCTGAGTCCCTGCGAACCGCCGGGATCAGGGTCGAGGGATGCGATGGCAAGGATATTCCTCCCTGTGCGTACTTGCGGGCGATCTCCCAGACTGACACCGCGCTCACGTAAACCTCGTTCGCGGGGTCCAGGATATGGGCACGTGCAGTCTGGGAAAGGTGGGGCGAATCCGCCTGAAACCAGAGGAAAGCGCAAGTATCGAGCAGCAGTTTCAAGCCCGACCCGCTTGTGGAGAGACCTGGGGAAACAGCGGCGCGCTGTCGAACTCCGCAAGTTCCTCATCGGTCAGTGGCGCAAAGGCATCGGGCTCCCAGTCTACGCGACCCTTTAACAAGCCGGCAACCCGGGGCGGATCAGCGGGTGCAGTCTGAATCGCGCGGAGTTCGGCGACTGGCTGGTTGTGTCGGCAGACGACGACCACGTCACCATTTTCGACTTGATCGAGGTAACGTGAGAGATGGGTCTTGGCTTCCTGAATGTTGACTTTGATCATGCTTTGGTTCCAGTTTAGCAAGGATCAGACCAGAATTCTGGTTGGAAAGTAGATCCGAATGCAGCCCTACTTGCCGCTGTGGCCCTAATCTCGTGCTTAAATAACCGCAAGTGCTTGAATCTGTTTGAAAATCGTTCTGAGCGTTGGCGGCGGGCATGCCACTAAAGTTCGAAACGCGTCCACAACGGAGAGCCAACTCCAGTGGAGGAATCTCATTCTGCGAATACCTCTTGCAGCGTCCTCAACGTGGCGGTGAGCGTCTTTGCCGAGACCACTCCCAGTTTCTTCGCCAGCCGGGTCTTGTCCACGGCGCGAACCTGATCGAGCAGGATCAGACCCTTCCGGCCACCATGAGTGACGCCGATCCGAAACGGCGCCTCGCGACCCGCCGTAGTCATGGGTGCGACGAGTATTGTGCGCAAATGATCGTGCATTTCCGCCGGGGACACCACCACACACGGGCGCGTCTTCCTGATTTCACTCCCGACAGTAGGATCAAGATTCACGAGCCAAATCTCTCCACGCGTCACCAGACCAACCCCGAATCATCCGCATTACCAAATTCGCCCATCACGAGTTCGTCGTCGCCAGCCTCGGCGATTCCCCTTGCGGCCTCGGCCCAACCCGTGCGCGCCGGACTCGCGGGCCTGCGCAACACAAGTGCACCATCCTCGATCGTCATTTCCGCTCCCGCCTTGCTGTCCAGACCCACTTGCGCAAGTACCGGTTTTGGGATGACAACTCCCTGGGAGTTGCCTATCTGTCGAATGCTTACGTGTACAGTCCGCATAGTAATAACAATGTTATTCCGGCGCGCTTGGAGTGTCAAGCAGCCTGTCCCGGAACACAGGCGTGTCCCCCCCTCGCAGCGACACACAGCCCCCGGGGACACTCCGGGCTACCTTTACGTAAACCATCGGATAACTTGGCCCACAGGCGTGTCCCCTCCGCGCTCCCGCGCCCCGCACTCCCGGGGACACTCCGGGCTACCTTTACGTAAACCATCGCTCAACCCAGCCCACAGGCGTGTCCCCTCCGCGTTGCCCGCGCTACCCCCGGGGACACTCCGGGCTACCTTTACGTAAACCATATGTTTAGAACAGAACACAGCGCCGCGACGTCGGACGGCACCCAGTATTGACCAAGCGGCGTCGCCCACAGGTCGAAATTCGCATCCCTCGTAATGAGTCTGCTCCGGCGGCGCATCTCGTCGCCTTTGAGATTCACAACATGATGGGTATGAATCCCGCCCAAGGAACTGACCACGCCGCAAGGGCTGTCAAACCTGCCGGCCATGGTCAGCGGAAGAGCGGCCGGCGGCGGGTACCGCGGCGCTACCCACGAGAGTGCAAGTACGCCCGCCACCAAGGCGACGATCAGGATCGTGAGCGCTCGAACCAGCGCCTTGGCGAATCTCATGCTCCAATGTCTCAACTGTTCCTCCCACTCCGGCGGAGTCGCTGCTAAAGCTCCCGGCCCCATCTTCCGATAATATGGTGCAAGGAGATCCTGTGAACTACCTGGAAGTGTTCGTCCTGCTCCAGTTGCTGGACTTTCTGACAACTCTGGTGGGCCTGCGCGTCGGGGCGGGCGAGGCGAGCCCGTTCATCTCCTGGCTGATGCAGGCTACCACACCGCTCACGGGTCTCATGATCGCGAAGCTTATCGGGGTCGCCTGGGGGGCATTCTGCCTCCTTCGCCATAAGCCTTTCGCCATCCGGTTGGCCAACTATTTCTTCGCCGGCGTGGTGGTCTGGAACCTGGTCCAGATCTCCGCCCGCGTGGCCCAATAACCATCTCCTGGCGTCCCTCGCGAATCCAGCTCACCGGTAGAACATGACGTGAGGCACGAGCTGGTCCCCGCGTATTTCGCACGGGCCGCACGACAGGGAATAGTCGGCGTGGGCGCGGCGGATGATCGCGGGAAGCACCCTGGTGTCGTCCGGCAGATGATAGCTGTCCAGCATCAACCGCGGCCGAAACTCGCGCAGGGTGGCGAGCGCCCCGGCGAGCGCTTCCCTCTCGGCGCCCTCGATGTCCATCTTGATGTAGTCGACGCGCGGCAGGCCCAGCTCGCGCACCAGCTTGTCGATGGTTGTCACGGCCACTTGCAGCTTCGCTCCCCTTTCTTCCATCACCATCGAGTTCATGCCCGAGTTCTCGACTCCCAGCGACAGCGCCAGGTTGGTCTCGGCGCTCCAAACGCCCTTTGGGACCACAATGACTTGACCGGCTTCGATCTCGCGCGCGAAGTTCCGCCGCAGGCACTCGACGTTGACCGGTTCGGGCTCGACGGCGACCACCGTGCGAGCGCCCCGCTTCAGCGCCGTGTGTACGAAGACGCCAACGTGCGCGCCGCAGTCGATAACCACATCCCCGTTGCGAACCGTACTGGCCGGGCTGCTCTCGGCCATCCACCGATGTTCGGAAAGCAAGTACACCAGCAGATCCCGCCCGCTCCTGCTGGAACCGGAGCGCCGGATCCAGAAAGACCGCTCCGGCGAAGCCACCTGCTGGATATCCAGGCGCGGATCGTGGCCGATCACGCTGACCGTAGGGTCGATCGACCTAGCCAGTGCGCTAAGTCGCTCCCCATCCCTGGCCGTCGCGAACACCCGCTGCCACGGGCAGTCGGGCGCGCCGTGCCTCAGAGTGGCACGGACGGCGTCGTAGACAGGCAGCGCCGCGAGTGCGGTCCTGGCAACCACCAGCCCCAGGCCGATCCCCGCCGCCAGCAGCGCAATGAGCCGCAACTCCCAGGAGACCCGCTCGTTGAAGCGGCCAACGCGCTGCGCAACGCTCATATTCCGACTCCCAGATCGAGAACAGACCACACACTCGGTCACCGGCGCCGCGCTAGCGCGGCGCCGGAAACATCGCCAGGAATTTGGGGTTTCTTATCTGAATTGTTTGGTCTTCCGGCTGCGGCGGCGCAGGAGATAGAGCACCAGCACTACGGCGGCTGCTACCCACAGGATGATCGATAACGTCTGCTTGTCCATGTTGTCCTTTCGACTCCTTTCTCTTTCGGCTATGACGCTCTGAACTGCCTCATTACCGGCAGAAGGTACTTGAACACTTGCAAAAACCCGGGGCCCGCCACTACCACCAGCATGGAAGGGAGGATAAAGAAGAAGATCGGGAATATCAACTTCACCCCGACCTTGTTGGCGCGCTCCTCGGCTTCCTGCCTCCGGCGCACCCGCATGAAGTCCGAGTGCGTCCGCAGCGAGTCCGCCATGCTGGTTCCGAAGCGGTCGGTTTGGATCAGGATCGCCACGAACTTCCGGAGTTCCGGCTCTCCGGTGCGTTCGGCCAGGTTGCGGAGGGCCTCGGCGCGCCGCTTGCCGGCCTGCATTTCCAGGCTGACCAGGCTCAGCTCCTCCGAGATCTCCTTGTGCGTAATCGCCAGTTCGCGGCTCACGTTGAGGATCGCTTGGTCCAGTCCCAAGCCCGCCTCCACGCAGATTACCATCAGGTCCAGCGCATCCGGCAGCGAAAGCCGCAGGGTCTCCTGCCGTCTTGACACCAGCCAGTCCAAGAAGAATCCCGGGATGAAGAGACCGCCCGCCACTGCCGCTATCATCAGCACCACCCGCAGGACCGGGATCGGCGTGATAACATTGCGCAGGAGGAAAATCGACGCCACGAACCCGATGAAGAACAGAACTCTCATTCCGTAATAGATTGCCGGCGCCGAATCCGAGCGGTAGCCCGCGCCGATCAGGTAGCGGCGCGTCAGCGCGGCTTCCTGGGGATCGATTGGCACCTTCTCGCCGATCACGCGGAACAGCCGGACTCCCAATCCCTCCCCCGGGCTTAGCCTCCCCTCTCCGCCGGCTGCCACCACCAGCGGGGACCCGGCGAGTTGGTCGTAGTATCGCGACGGCCGTGAGTAGTGGCGATAGCCCGCGTAAGTGATCGTGGCCATCAGGGCCGTGAACAGGATGAGCGCGATCAGCAGGGCCATGGTTTCATACCTTGATGTTAACGATCCGGCGCATAAAATAGTAACCCAGGGCCTGGCCCGCTAGAGCCCCCGCAATCATGTACCGGCCTTCGCGTTCGCGGGCCAGGGTCCCCAGGTATCCCGGGGAGGTTAGCATCAGGCCAACCGCCGTGAGGAGGGGCAGGGCCGTCAGCACGCCCGCGGTCAGCCTCCCGTGGGCGCTGGCCGCCCTTACCTGGCCCTTGAGGCGAAAACGCTCCCGAATGATGTAAGAGAGCTTGTTCAGGATCTCGGCCAGGTTGCCTCCCGTCTCGCGCTGCATCAACACGGCGGAAACAAAGAAACGGACGTCCAGCAGCGGCACCCTCTCCGCCAGGTTGCGCAGCGCGTCTTCAACCGGCGATCCCAGGTTCTGCTCGTGAAACACTCGGCGGAACTCTCCGGCCAAAGGCTCATTCGACTCGTCGCCCAGCATCTCCAGGCTCACCGAGAAAGCATGACCGGCGCGCATCGCCCGCGCCAGAAAATCCAGGGCCTCCGGGAATAGCGCCTCGAACTCCCTAAGCCGCTTCCCTCGTTTGAAGCGCACGAACAGGTAGGGCAGGGCGCCCAGCAAACAGGCCAAGCCGGCCACCGCCATCTCGCGGAAAAAGGGAACACGCACCAGGAAGCCGAGCAGCCCACCCAGTACCGCGCATCCCAGCGAGATCCCCACCAACTGCGTCGCGGGCCAGTCCAGGCCGGCCTGCCAGACTTGCCGTTGCAGGCTCTTCAGCACCGGCAATTGCGAAAGCCTCTCCCACAAGCCGGGGTTTCTTCCGTCCCCGGCTTCGCTCAGTATCCGGGTCTCGCGCAGAGGGGCCTCGCCCGGCGTGTCCCGCAGAAGGTCGGAAACCTCCTTAGTGCGCGCCGCCTCCAGGAACTTGGTCCCGCCGGACATCGCCAGCAGGATCAGGGCGAACAGAAAGATGAAAATGACCCCGATAATGAGGAAGCTCATTTCCTGTGCTCTCCGATCTCCACGATAGTCTGGAACACCTCCGGCGGCAGGTGCTGGCCGGCCACGCGCAGCCGTTCGGAAAACTTGGGCCGGATGCCGGTCGGCCGGAAGCGGCCCGTCACCTTGCCGCTGTCGGTCAGGCCGGCCTTCTCGAAGACGAAAATGTCCTGCGTGGTTACCTGCTCCCCCTCCATGCCCACGCACTCGGTGATGTAGGTGATCTTGCGGCTGCCGTCGCTCATGCGCGAGAGCTGCACGAACAGGTCGATTGCCGAGCTGATCTGCTGGCGGATCGCGCGCACGCCCATGTTCGCATTGGCCATGCCCACCATCACCTCCAGCCGACCGATGGCGTCCCGCGGGCTGTTGCAGTGCAGCGTGGTCAGGGACCCCTCGTGGCCCGTGTTCATGGCCTGGAGCATGTCCAGCGCCTCCTCCCCGCGCACCTCGCCCACGATGATGCGGTCCGGCCTCATGCGCAGGGCGTTGATCACCAGTTGCCGGATGCGGATCGCTCCCTGCCCTTCGATGTTCGGCGGGCGGGCCTCCATGCGCGCCACGTGGACCTGCCGCATCTGCAATTCGGCGGCGTCCTCGATGGTGACGATCCGCTCGTCCTCGGGGATATAACCCGAGAGCACGTTGAGCAGGGTGGTCTTGCCGGCCCCGGTGCCGCCCGTGATGATGATGTTCAGCCTCGCGATCACACACGCCCGCAGCAACTGCAGCATGCCGTCGGTCAGCGCCAGCATGCGCGTCAGGTCGCTGGCCTGCAGAGGGTCCCGGCCGAAGCGGCGGATGGAAAGCACCGGCCCGTCCACGGCCACCGGCGGCAGCACCGCGTTGACCCTCGAGCCGTCCGGCAGGCGGGCGTCCACCATGGGCGAGGACTCGTCGATGCGCCGGCCCACCCGCGAGACGATCTTCTCGATGATCCGCTGCAAGTGCGCATCGTCCTTGAATTCCACCGGCGTCCGCAGAAGCTTGCCGGCCCGCTCGATGTAGACCAGCTTCGGCGTCGTGACCAGGATGTCCGAAATAGTCGGGTCGTCCAGCAGCGGTTCCAGCGGCCCCAGCCCGAACACCTCGTCCAGCACCTCCTCCACCAGCCGGTCCTTCTCCATCAGGCTCAGCGGGGTGCGCTCCTCTTCCAGCAGTTTCGCCACGGCGGCGCGCACCTCCGCCCGCATCCGCTCTCCGGGCATCGAAGATACCGCCTGCAGGTTGATGCGGTCCAGTAGCTTGCGGTGGATGGCGAATTTCAGCTCCTGATGGACCGGAGAGAAAGGCAGCTTCTTGTCCGTCAGGCGAGTCGCCCAACCATCCCGCTCATTATGTGCCGTCGTGGCCATGAATTCTCGTTGCCTCCGATGCCTCGCTAAGTGCTTGTCATGAAATACCCGTTCCAACCGCTCCCTCGGAACGTGTGAAGAAATCGCGGACGCCCGGCATGGCGGGTCGGATATATCCGACCCCTACGGGCGCCGCTGTAGGGGCTGGGTATACCCAGCCCGATTCTCTCACAGCTTCTGACGGTTGCTACAATCGTTTCGTCACAACTCCCAAGTTCAACTCAAGCTGAACAAAAATCTCTTCTTCTTCTGTTTCGGCTCCACGCCGGCCATCCTCATCGCCACGCGGGCGAAGTGCCTGCCCAGATTGCTGTCGGTCGGCAGCAGCTTTCCCCCCGAGTAAGCCTCGTAGAGCGCCGGGTAGTCGTTCGGGATGGTCGCGTAGATCGGCACGCCCAGCATCCTGTCCAAATCCTCCAGCGACACCTCCGAGCGCTTCGGCATCCGGTTCAGCAGCACCCGCAGCCGCTGGCGTTCGCAGCCGCCGTCCAGCAGTGCCCGCAGGATCGTCTTGGTCTGGTGCAGGGCCGGAACCTCCATCGTGGTGACCACGAACGTTTCGTCCGTCTCGGCGATCAGACCCGAGGCCAGTGGTTTCAGTCCGCTTCCCAGGTCGACCACCGTCCAGTCGTAGTTCGACCGCGCGAATGGGATGATGTGCCTCAGGTCCTCCTGGTTGCGGGCTGACAGAGCCACCGGCATCGGCGGGGCCGCGATCACCTCGACCCCCGGCGTGCCGTTGGAAACCAGCGCTTTCCAGAAGCTCAGGTCCAGGCGGTGTACGTTGGCGATGGCGTCCATGATCGAGTAGCGGCCTTGCGACTTCATCAGGAACCCGACCATCCCCGAGTGGATATCGAAATCCGCCAGCAGCACCTCCAGCCCTGTTTGCCGGTATAGCTCGGTGGCCAAATGGCAGGCCAGCGTGGTCGCTCCGCAGCCGCCCTTGGCGGAAAGCAGGCCGAAGACCTTTCCCCGGGGATTGGTGCCAGCTCGATCTTTCCGCAGTTCGATGCCCATCCGGTCCAAGGCGCGGTGCAGGTCTTCCTTCAAGGGCGGATAGAGGTACTCATCGGCGGTGGCCCGGATGGCCTTCAGGATGGCTTCCGGGTCCGCCGAGTCGTGGACTACTATCACCTTGGGGGAGGACGGTGTGGCCTTGATCTGCCGGATCACATCCTCAAGCGGATCCGACAGTTGGTCGAATGCCAGCAGGAGGACGTCCAGGCGCACCCGGTGCAGTTTCTCGACGAAGTCCGCCCAGTCCCCGATCTCGTGCTGTTCCAGGGCGACACTAACCGACTTCTCCAAAAGCGCCGAGCGCACTACCTCGAGCAGGTTACTGGCTCCGATAACTAACCCGACGTTCAGCAGCACCGTCTTTTCCTCTCCTCCTCGACTAGCCGCCCTCAGTGGCAGGCCAAACGACCTGCCCCACAGTGGGCCAAGGGTCTGATTCCCCGCGTGGCGCAGGCGGTTTCGCCTGCGTCCCCCGAGTTGGAACGACTTCCACCACGGCCCCCTAGCGCTCCCCGCCCGGCGGCGCGGCCGGGGCTGGCTGCGCCGGCGTCGGCGACACCGGAACAGGGGCGAATTGAACCTGTGGCGCCTGCGCCGGGGCAACCGGGGCAGCCGCCGGCTTCTGGCTCTCGATGAGCTGCTCCACCGGCATGGTCTCCCGCACCGGCTTGACCGGAACCGGTCCGGTGACTTCAACCCCCGGCGTTCGCGGCGCGGTCTGCGGGGCGCCTTCCAAGAACCTGACCGGCATCTTCATTTCCGGAACAGCCTGCTCCGCCGGGATCGGGCGCACCAGCTCCGGTGTTACCAGCACCAGCAGCTCCGAGTTGTTCTTCAAAAGGGTCCGGGAACGGAACAGCTTGCCCAGCAGCGGGATGTCGCCCAGGCCCGGGATCTTGCTCAGGTTCTCCGTGACGCGATTATCCAGCAGGCCGGCGATGGCGAAGCTCTGGCCGTTCTCCAGCTCGATTTCCGTCTGCACCCGCCGGGTGTTCAGGCCGGGAATGGTGAACCCCTGGAACACCAGGCCGTTCGCGTAGTCCAGCGAGCTGACCTCTGGGGTCACCTGCAACCGGATGGTTCCGCGCGGGGTGGTCTTAGGCAGAAAGTTGATCCGGACCCCGAACTCGCGGAACTGGATGGTAACCGCGCCCAGGCCCCCGCCGCCGCCTTGAAGCGTCGGATACGGGAACTCGCCGCCCGCCAGGAAGCTCGCCGGGCGTCCGTTGATGGCCAGTACGTTCGGCTCGGCCAGAATCTCCAGCAGGCGCTTGCTCTGCAAGGCCCGGATGGTCGCCGCCAGGTTCAGGTCCGGCCGGAACAGAAAGATGTTGAGTGCGTCCGTCAGAGTGAACTTCTGGTCGCTTCCGACCGCGCGAACCGTCGGCGGCGAGAACGCTCCCGTAGTGAGCCTGCCCTCGGTGTTCAGCGCGCCGGTGCTGATGAAATTGGCGCCGAGTTCCGTGCTCGCCGCGCGGTCCACGTTCGCGAATCGGACCTTCAGCAGGATCTGCGTCTCGGCTGGCGGCACCACCACATGAAGCAGATTCAGCGTCTTGCCCAGCGTGCCCGCTATCCTCTCCGCCCGCTCCGCGCTCACCAGGTCCTTCGCCGTCCCGCGCAGAAACACGGTCTCTCCCTCGACGTTGAAGCTGATGTCCTGGCCCGCCAGCTCCTTTGCCAACTGCTGGCGCACGGCCTCCTGGCGCGTGGTGTTGGGAAGGACCGTGAGATCGAACAGCAGGCGGTTGCCGCCCTGCTGCCAGATGATCAGAGTGGTTTCGCCCGGCGTCTTGCCGTTAACCACGATCTCCCGGGGCGTTGCGGCGATGGCCTCCGCCAGCTCGCCGTTGGCCACCGCGACACGCAGGATGTTCACCGGACTGTCCAGGATCACCGACTTGCCGGCCGTCACCGACAACTCTCTCGCTTCGGTGGCAGGCTGCTGCTCAGCCGCGCCGGCAGGCGCTTGCGCCGCCGCGTTCCGCCACGATGCGGCCAGTGCCATCGCGAACAGCACCCCTGTCACCACCCGGAGATCGCGCATGTTCTATTTTTCCTCCGACTTTGCTTCGGGTTTTTCTTCTTCTTTGAACTTCGTCTCCGTCTTCTTGGACCCGCCCTTGCCCCCGTGGAACACTTCGACGACGATCGGTATCAAGATCCTCTCGCCCTTTTCCAGCGTGGCGGGCCGCTTCGGGGCGGGCGTCGCCCGCCGCGCGGCCGGTCGCGGCTCCGGGGCCGCCGGCCCAACCGCCGTAACTCCGCTGAATAGTTGCGCGAATGCCGAACCGGGGGTCTTGACCTCCTTGGTGTCCAGCGGGTTTCTCAAAACGAGCTGGATGCGCGCCTCGTTGCTCGCCAGGCTAAGGATTTCGGCCTGCTCGGGTGTCACCAGCAGGTTCACCACCGCCACGGTAATGGGCTTGCCTTCGGCGTCCTTCTGGATCTGCTGCCCCGCCGACAGCACCTCGATGTTTTGCAGCAACGTCTTCGAGACCGTCCCGGTCGCGCGTCCCGTTCCGGTGTAAGGGTTGCCCATGATGAGCAGGTCCACCCGCTGGCCCGGAACCACAAACCCGGCCACGCCCGCTACTTCGTTGACCCGCAGAGCCACCGCCCGCATGCCCAGCGGGATGGTGGCGGCCATGCCGGCGCCCGCGCCTTTCTGGGCCAGGCGGCTTTCCAGAATCGGTTCCCCCGCGTAGATTGTTGCCAGTACGCCCCGCTCGACAGCGTCCTCTTTTTTCATCACGGTGTTTTGTGGAGTCGGTCCGGACCACTCCGCCAGCCGGACGTCCCCCTCCTTGATCAACGTCCCCACCTGAAGGTTGCGGGCGGCGACGATGACGCTTGCCTGGCGCGGCCGGGCGGCTGTGGAAAGACGGTCGCCAACCAGCCGGTAGATGAAATAACTCGCTACCCCCGACACCACCAGCGCAAATGCGACCACCGCCAGAAATCGCTTGTTCATGTCTTCCTCTTCACGGACCTTCGTTTGCCGCGGTCAGGCGCGAATTCACGCCGCGCCAGATGGCGCTGATGCTCTCGCCCATGCCCATGATCGCCGCCGCGCCGGACAGAGCGATAAACGCCAGCAGCAGGCTGTACTCAACCAAGTCCTGTCCCGACTCGTCGCCAAGCAGTTCTCTAGCGCTCATCTCTCTTCCCTCCCGCCGCCCGCACCAGGCGGGTCAAATCGGCGGTGGCCGCGACTCCGGGGACGAGACTTCTCGCCCCCTGGGCGGCCACCGCCGTGCAGGTCGCAAACCCGGTGCTACTACGGCAACGCTGCAGTGCTCGCAGCCTTGACCGTCGTGTCCGCCGACGTCCAAATGCCGCTGACGCTTTGCCCAATGGTGGTCAACAAGCCCGCCGACACCAGCGCCACGAAAGCCAGCAGCAGCGTGTACTCGACCAAGTCCTGGCCCTGTTCGTCCCTCCACAACTTCATGATCCAATTCATAGGTCACTTTCTCCATTCAACGTTTCAACGTTTGATCTGTGTGGCCACCTGGCCACGTTGCCTGAGTTGCGCGACCTCACGGCCGCGATGCTTTTCAATCTGGGCCCCCAGCATTGAAACTCGTTCCTCCACTTCCGCCCCGGGGCCCGGGGCGGCGTGGAATATGGCGGCGACTTTGTCCCGGTAAACGCAGCGCCAGCTTGCGGATTTCTCCACCGCCGCGGTGATGGAAGCATCGGCCGGCAACAGCAGCGTATCGACGCCGTGCCGTTTGAGGGTGGTTTCCCAATCCCGCTTCAACCGCAGCACCTCGATGTACTTCTCGCAGAACTCCCGCTTGTAGAAGTCGCTCCTGCCGTCCACGAAAACCTTGCCCGCCGGGTAGAGACGGTAAATCAGGTAGTCTCCCCATTCGTCGTTCGCGAAAATCCTCTGGCGCGCGGCGTCCGGGGCCAGGGCGTCCACCGCCCGTACGGGGTATTTGGCGATGTCGTAGCCCGCCCGTAGAACGGGAGTGGGTGGGGCCGCGTAAAACAGAGCCACCACCAACCCCATCCCCAAAACGCTCACCAGGTGTGTCCGCCAGGCCAGGTCGATGCGGCCCGTCTCTTCCGCGGTCTCGGTGAACCACCGGATGAAACCGGCCAGCCAAGGCCGCAGGTCCGGGCGCGGTAACAAGGCGACCCATTCGCTTGCCGAGCGTGCCAGGATCGGGGTCGCCACCACCAGGAAAATCGGCAGGTTCCTGAGCGCCACCAGCGACAGGTAGGTCCAGCTCAGGATCAGCCAGGCCTCCGTGAAGCGCCGCCGGTACACGCCCCAGAACGCGGCCATCAACCCCAGGAAAATGACCGGCCCGAAGTACGGGGCCGCCGGGTGGCGAAAATTAAGAGCCTGGAACTCCACAATGTTCTGCCACTGGAAGGGTTCCGTCAGGTACTGGTAAATGTGGACGTGCAGCCGGTAGAAATACGGGTTTACCAGGCTCGCGGCCAGGCACCCCGCCGCCGCGGCCGAGTAGTTGCGCGCGCGCGCCAGCGCCGCCTTCCCCGCCCCCGAGTCGGCCTCCACCAGCCACGAGGTCAGCTCGCCCGCGGCGTAAGTCAGCGCCAGCACGATGCCCACCAGAAAGCCGCCGTGCAGGTTGGTCCACGGCACGGTCGCGAGCGGCAGCAGCCACAGCAGCCTCATCCGGCCTTCCCGCGCCCGCTCCAGCAGCCAGCAGAAGATGGCGGCGAACAGCAGCGTGACCAGGTGCGGGCGCGCCCACCAGTGGAGCGAGGAACCGACCGTCGCCAGCACGGTGAAGACCGCCGCCAGCAGCACGTTGCCCGACAGCCGCCGGCTTGACCGGAACACCAGGACGAACGTGAGACAGATCACCAGCAGGCTGGCCAGCACCACCGCTTCCATGCCGCCCCGCTGGTGCAGCCAGGCGAAGATCGTGTCCCACAGCCACTCCCAGGCGAACCACGGCTCGCCGGCCTTGGTGTAGGAGAAGATATCCTTGTCCGGAACCCGTCCGTTGGCCAGAATCCACTCGCCGGTCCGAATGTGCCAGCCCGTGTCCCCCTCCAGCATGCCGGGCCCGCCCCCGCCCCGCAGAAACATCACGATGGGCAACAGGAACGCCAGGTCGGTGAACGACGGCAGCAGACGAATGACCGGGTTGTGCTGGGCGTTTTCCATGCTATTCGACCAATGCCGCCGTCCTGTACGTGAAGGTGTCTTGCAGTTCCTGCAGCGTCAGGCGCGCGCCGCCCCGGATATCCAGTGCCCCGGTGATCACTTGCATGGCGCCGGAATAACCGTTGCCGCCAATCAGGGTGAGCCACGCCCCCCGTGGCTGGTAAATGACGCCGTAGAGATGGACGCTCTGCGAGGCCTGGATCGTCATCTTGGGGGAATCCCACTTCGAGCCAGTCATCATCCCGTCCCTGGTCTTCTCGGCGTCGCTCTTTGGGCGCGCCGACACAAAGTCGTCGCCGCCGGCGATGTGACCGCTGACTAAGTCGCGGGCCGCCCTGCCCGCCGGGCCGTAATCGACGAACGAGTTCTTCCGGTCCTGCCAGAACAGGATCTTCTTGTAATTCTCCAGCGCGGCGGGCGCTTGGGCCGGATTGAGCGCGTGCAGGTTGACGTAGGTGTTCGAGGTCGCGCCGGCCTGGATGTTTACCTGCCCCTGACGCAGATCGCCTTCCAGGCCCGTATTCCAATAGCTGCTGGGGAGCTCAAGCCCCGGATACTTGCCGTCGGTGAAGATGAAGATCGCGCCGGCGTCCTCTGTCTCGCCGTAGTAGTCCGGGGCGCTGTAGTCGCGCATGACCATGTTCTTGCTGGCGTCGAGCACCAGGCCGGGCGAGCCGGCCTTCCGCTTGGCCCCCGCGAAAACGTAACGCCCCGGGCCGAACTTCACGGTGGCTCCGCCCGAGGCCGCCTGAAGCCCTCCCCAAATCACGAAGTCGCCGAAGTCGCCGGGCGAGCCGAAAGTGACGTACCCCGAGACGGTGATGGGATTGCCGGTGGCCCCTCCCGGCTTGGGGTTCCCGTCCTTGTCCCGCTCCACCACGTAGTAGTTCCCGGAAGGGAGGAAATTTGCGTCGGCCTCCTCCTGCGTCGGGTAGCCCATCAGCGACCCAGTTCCGTCGATCTTGTAATAGAGATCACCCAGCCCCGTGGGCGGCGGCGGCTGGCCGAGTTCCCTGGTCGGGTCCAGGTACTGCCTACCGTCCGCCTTCGGTTTTGGAGTCACCTCCCAGGTGGCGGAGCCGCTCAGGGTAACGGCGCCCTCGCCGCCGGCGGCCCGGTTCAGATGCGTGAAGCTCGCATAGGTTTTGTAGCTGCCTTGGGACATGCCGGCCCAGGTCTTGCCGTCTTCGCCGTGCCGCGTCGAAGCCAGGATTATACCGCCCTCGGCGCACACGTCGGCCGCCCAGCACTCGGGCGAGATACCTGGAGGGGGGGAGCCACCCGGCCCCGGGCCCCGCCGCCGCCCGACTCGCTGATGTTGATCCCCGGGCCGTCCGGGACGCCGGGGATGCCCATCGGCAGCGTGTCGTCCCGGCGGTTGATCACGCGTAGCGAGCCTTCCATCGCGATGTCCATTACCGCCGCCGTCGCCCGCGCGCTCGAAGTGCCCCAGAAGTTGCCGAATACCGCCGAGAACAGTTGCGGGATTCGCTCCCCTACCCGCGCCCGCACCCAGTACAGAGCGGGCACGGGCACCGGCGGGTTAGTGTTGTTGGCGGTCATCACCACGCTCTGCTGCCGGCCCCCGTTGTCCCCGTACACGAAGCCGTACCAGCCGCCGCCCAGCGGCCGCTGCCGCGCGTACAGGCAGCCGTTGTCCAGGTTGTTGCCGGGGTCGTCGTTCACCGCCGGCGCGCACTGGAAGCCGGTGGTGTCGCAGGTGACGTTGCCGCCGCAAACGAAGTCGGCGCTTCCCACGCGGCTCAGGGCTTCGGTCACCGCCGCCAGCGCCGCGGCGTCGGCCGCCGCCTGGGCTGACTTGCGGACGTAGAACGACCACCCCAGATCGACCGCCAGCCCCAGCAGTCCGCACATGGCGAACAGCGCCAGCGTCACCATCACCAGTGCCTGGCCTTTTCGCATGTTAACTGCTAGCTTCATCGTGATCCTCAAAACTGCACCGTCTCCCGTGAGTTCGC
>JAUYBU010000611.1 GCA_030693045.1 Bryobacterales bacterium
CTATCTCGATGGCGGTCCGCGTCTGCTCGAGTTTGGCGACGTGGTCGGCTTCCATGCGCAGCCGGTCGGCGGTGTCGTCCGACTTGATGACACTCGCTTCATAGGCCGTGGCCAGGCTGAGGCTGTCCGCCGGCTGTCGCAGAAAATCCCGCGCCTCGGCGCTGTCGTTGTCCGACTCCAGCCAGCAGCGGCGCACGGCCCGCCATCCAATATCGCGACGCTGCCGGTCCTCGGTGAGCTGCCCTAGAGACGGCGCAGAGCGGCCGGCCTGGAGCATGGCCAGATCGTTCTCGCGTCTCGACACCTCGGTTCGTGCGTCGCGGAGCCGCTTCTCAGCCTGCTCGACGGCTTGCTCGGCTTTGTCGAGCCGGCCGGTCCATTCGGCCACCAGCTCGCCGGCAGGCAGGGCGCTGCTCTCCAAAGCTTCCAACGTGGATGGCCAGGACAATGCCTTCACTTCTTCGCCGATTTTCCGGCGCTCATCAGCCGCGGCTTTCCGCAGGCTGCCGGCCTTCACTTGGGAAGCCGCCGCCAGCAGGGCGCTCTGAATTGCGGCGCGGAGCGAGACCACCGGCCGGGTGGCCGGAAGGCCATCCAATAGCTGCCGGGCGTGCTCGATCTTTCGCTGCTCGCCGGCCAGAGCGTCCTGGCCGTTTCGAATCTCGGTGTCCAGACTTCCCCGCGCGGCGGACAATTCCTGCACCAGTCGCCTGGCCGCGGCGCGCACCACCAGGTCCGCAACCCGGCCGAGGTCGGGCGGTTCGCCGAGGCTGTGCAGGATCTGAGTCATTTCGAATTCCGCGTGGCTCAGCTCGGTCCGCAGACGATGGCGGTCGATGGTCCCCTTCCTCTGCGCGCCGGCTTGCTGATAAAGATCCAGGATCGCCTGTTCCCGCGCGAGCAGGTCTTCCGGCAGCACAATCGCTTCGACTTCCTTCCGCAGTTCCTCGACGCGCCTGGCCGTATCCCGGACTTCATTGGTCTTGACGACCACCTCGGAAGCGGCCTTCTGATGATCTCCCGCAAAACCGTCGCGGAGATTCCGGGCGGTCTCGACGGAGGCAAGTTGTTCCCGGATTTCGCCGCGCCTCCGGAGCGGACCGAGCGAGCCCTGGATTCGCTTGAGCCGTTGCGCTTCGCTCTGCTTGCGGAGAATCCCGGCCTCGAGTCCGGCGCTCTCCGCCGTGGCGCGCTGGTGGTCTTCCTGCAGCTTATTCCAGTCGGTCAGCGAAACCTGCGCCTCGCGGAGGCGATCCTTGCTAGCCTTCAACTGCTCCAGAATCTTCGCGATTTTGGTGGTAGTGGCCTTGGGCTTGAAGAGCTTGTCCGCCTCGTCGTTAAGATTCTTCAGAACG
Organism: Bryobacterales bacterium; assembly: GCA_030693045.1. Lineage (GTDB taxonomy): Bacteria > Acidobacteriota > Terriglobia > Bryobacterales > Bryobacteraceae > JACQZT01. The sequence goes on from JAUYBU010000611.1 coordinate 1,356, forward strand.
TCGTGAAGGCCCTCGACGCCGGCTGCCGCCGAAAACAGGAGCTGCCCGAACTCGCTCTGCCCTTTCAGCAGTTCCTCGCCGCCCTGCCGAAGCCGCCCGGCGTCCAGTCCGAACATCTGCTGAAAAACGTCGCGATTCTCGATGGGGACGAATGTGTGAAACAGTTCTTCGGAAACTGGTTCTTCATCGTCGGCGGCACGCAGCGATTTCACGTTCGCTTTTCGCCGCACGCACTCCAGGCGCTCGCCGCCACGCTCGATCAAAGCTCGTATCCGCAAGCTGCCGTAAGGGTGCAGGAAGTTGTCGTGGGTCTGTCCCGGGACACCGAACAGGAAATCGGAAATCGCGCGCAGCAGAGAACTCTTGCCCGCTTCATTCAGTCCATAAACCACTTCCAGCTTGCCCCGGCCCTGGCTCAAATCCAGCGAGGCGTCGGTGAACGGGCCGTAAGCGGGGAGATGAATCGCGTCGAATCTCATTGCACGCCTCCCTGGCCGCGCAGCCGCTCCATCAGCAGGGACTCCGCGTCCCCGACCAGGCGCTGGTAGCGCTCGCCTCCCGGTTCGAGCCAGGCCTTAACCTCCTGCTTCAAATCGTCCGGAAGTTTTGCGAGCAGCGGGGCCACCGAATCCGCCACCGAGGCAATCTCTCCGGGGCGAGCCGCCAGGGATTGCACATACTGACGGACCTCGGCCAGCGGTCCCGAGAGCGGGGTTGACCGGGTGGGAGAGCAGGTGCACAGAACGATCTTCTCGATCCACACCAGCTCCGCGCCTATGTCGGCCGCCAGCGCGCGCAAGTCGTCGCGCCATTGGCTGTCCGCCACCAGGCGGTCGTGCAGCGGCGTCGCGCCCTGGAACTCGATTCGCAACACCATCGGGCGATCGTCGGCCGCTGCCATCGCCGTCCGGATGGCGTTCGAGGCCCGGTCCTGGATGTCGCCGGTGGTCTCGGCGCCGGCCAGGTCCACGCTCGCCCGTTCCCAGCGGATCACGTCCAGCGCGATGTGAGCGCAGTCCAGAATCTCGCACCCGTCGCCGACACTGACCAGCGTGCAGCCCTTGGGCCCGGTCTCGCGAATGTTGCGCCCCTGAATGTTGCCGGGGAACAGCACGCGCGGGCGGCCGCAAAGTTCCTGCCGGGCGTGAATATGCCCCAGCGCCCAGAAATCGTATTCCTTCAGGCGCAGTTCGTCGAGCGTGCAGGGCGCGTAGGGTTCGTGGCCTTCGTAGCCCGAAACCGAGGTGTGCAGCAAGCCGATGTTGAGGCATCCCGGCCGCTTCGCCGGATAATCCGCCGCCAGGTTCTGGAAAACCTGCTGGTTCGAAAAACTCTGCCCGTGAACGACCACATCGCCCTCGGGCAGCTCAATGCTTTCCGGGCTTTTCCCCGAAAAAACATGCACATTTTCCGGCAGCCGCAGGGATTTTGTCATTCGATTGGCGGCATCGTGGTTGCCCGCGGCCAGGAAAACCGGAATGCCCGCCTCTCTGAGCCGGGTCATTCTGGCGGCGAAGAACATTCCGGTGCTGGTATCCTTCCAGTCCCCGTCGTAGAGATCCCCGGCCAGCAACACAAATCGGACTCGCTCCACGACAGCCAGCCGCACCAGGTTGTCGAACGCGCGCCGGGTGGCCATGCGGATGTCATCCACCGGCATTCCTTCATAACGGGCAATGCCCCGCAGCGGGCTGTCAAGGTGTATGTCGGCGGCGTGTAAAAACTTAAACATGGAACTCCTTCCCACCCGGGCGGCCGGAACCACCCAGCGCGGCGCGGGTCTTTTCCCGGGCCGCCGAAATCCCCCCGGCGCGGCCGCGTGTCCCGTCCCGGGCGGCCCCCGGCTCGGCCGCGGGTCCCGCTTGGGAGCGTGCGCGTGAAGTGATAAAGTACCACATCGATGCCACGACGTTGACTGCCGGGAAGTTGTCTGCCGTAATAACAGATAGAGAGGGTGCTAACCATGGGAGATACAAAAGCAGACACAATGGATGCCGCGCACCAGGTGATTGTCCTGGCCTTTGACCTCGTCGATGCCGAGGTCGCGCAACTACCCAACCAGCTTTTCAACGCATTAGGGAGTCCTGCGGTGCAGGCGTCGATTAAGAAGACCCTGCTCGACTTTGCCAATACCAGAGGCGTATCCGGCAGCACGGTGGTGTCCAACGCCGATACCAAGAAATTGCTGGAATCGCTGGGCACTGGTATCCAGGACGCCGCCAGCAAGGAACTGCTCGAACAGATCAAGAAGTCGCCTGAGTACAAGAAGCTTGAAGGGAGCGTCGAGGCGTTCCGTAAAGCGGCCGAGTCATCCACGCTTGGCGTCTGGGTCGACAAGAACAAGAAGATCCTGTACGTGGTCGGGGCGGCCCTGGTTGTCGGAACGGCCAGCGTCCTCTACATCACCAAGACGGGCGGGAACGTGGTGGGCATGGCCGTCGATCCGCTTAAAGGGAAAGAGTTCGAGATTCTGCAAATTGGTTCGCTGACGATCAAAGCGGGCCTCTGGGATTTCCGGCCGGATGCGCGCATTCTCGGCGCACGCGTGATGGCCTCCAAAGAATGGGAAAAGGTGTCGCTCGAACTCAAGTTCGGCGTTCTCGCCGAAGGCGCCCAGGTGCAGAAGGCGGAAGGCGAAGCGGTGGTGAAATCCGGGCCGTTCAGCGTGACGGTCAAGGGCGACGCGCAGCCTAAGACTCAGCAGGTAAACCTGGGCCTGAAGCTCGGTTACGACGGCATTATCGGCAACGGAAAGTTCAATATCGGAGTCGGAGCGATGTACCAGGACCAGCAGGTCAGCGGCACCTTGAGCGCGGGACTCAAGACGAAAGACGCGATCTTCGGGCTGCAGGGCAACGTGGGTCCGCAAAAAGGCGGAGGCGTGCAGTATGGCGGCATGTTGACCGTGACGATACCGCTCTGACAGGGGCGTGTCCAATAACTGGGGCCGGTCGCCAGGCCGGCCCCGCTTGGGGCTTGCGCGTGAAGTGATAAAGTACCACATTGATGCCGCAACTGAATCGTCGTAGTTTTGTGAAAGCCGGGCTGGTTGGACCGGGCTTGGGCTTGATGCCGGGTATTGGGCGCGGCGCCGCCGCCCGCTCGTATCTCGAGGAATCGCCGGACATGCTGCTGGCCCACCTTGCGGGAAAGCTGAACACGCTTGCTTCCCGGTGGGATGACGTGCGGGGCCGCGTCAAGACTCCGGCGGAAACTGCCGCGCGCAACCAGTTCGTTCGCGAAAAAGTGCGGGAGATGATTGGCGGGTTTCCATCGCGCGGCCCGCTGTCGCCGGTGGTGGCGCGCTCGCAGGCGCGGCGCGGTTATCGAATCGAAAACGTGATGTACCAGAGCCGGCCCGATTTTTGGGTCACCGGCAATCTCTACGTTCCCGACGGCCCGGGGCCGTTTCCCGCGGTGCTCTCACCGTGCGGCCACTATCCGCTGGCGCGCATGCATCCCGACTACCAGTTCGTCTATCTCAACCTGGTGCACAGCGGATTCGTGGTGCTGGCTTACGACCCCATCGGGCAGGGCGAGCGGCGTCAATACTGGGACCCGCAAACCGGCGACGCCGAGATCAACGATCCGGTCTATGAGCACTCGATGCCCGGCCAGGCGCTGCTGCTGATGGGCGAGAACCTGACGCAATACCGGATCTGGGACGGCATGCGCGGCATCGATTACCTGCTGACCAGGCCGGAGGTGGACAAGGAAAAGATCGGCTGCGCCGGCCATTCCGGGGGCGGAACGCTCTCGCTGTTCATCAGTTGTGTTGACCAGCGGGTCGCCTGCTCGGTAGTCAACGAAGGTGGCACCACGCACCGCTGGCCGCTCGAGATACAGCCCTGGAGCAGGGTGGGACCTTCCGACGTCGAACAGAACATCTTTCCGGCCGCGCTCCACGGCGCGGACATGTGCGACCTGCACCAGGCCATTGCGCCGCGCCCGTTGCTGGCACTGATCGAGAATTACTCGCCGCGCTTCGACCGGGCCGCCGGGCACATTCGCGAATGCTATCGCCGGCTCGGAGTTCCGGAAAAGTTCGCGACCGGCGAAGCCACCGACCCGCATGCCTGGACGGTCAAACTCCGCCTGGCGACAACGGACTGGCTGAGCCGCTGGTTTTATGGGCGTCCGGGTCCCACGCGCGAGCCGGAATTCGAGCCGGAACCGCCCCAGTCGCTCTATTGCACGCCCAACGGCTCGGTGCGGTATTCCGGGCGGGGCGAGACGATTTTCACGCTTCTTCGAAAGAAGCAGGAATTGCTGCCGCCACGGGAACGGCTGGGCGACATCGGCAGTGTGATAGGCTTCCGGAAGTCCGCCGGGCCGCTGGCCGTGCGTCACTTGGTAACTACTCCGAGGAAGGGTTACCAGGTGGAGAAACTCGAGTTCGTTTCCGAACCCGGGATTTACATTCCGGCCTGGGTATTCGTGCCCGAGCGCCGCACCAGCGGCCGGGACGCCATTCTCTTTGTCAGCGAAGCCGGCAAACAGGCCGACGGCATGGAACTCGGCCTGTACGAAAAACTGGCGCTCCAGGGCCACCTGGTCGTCTCGGTGGATGTGCGCGGCATCGGGGAGACCCGGCCTCCGCACCCCCCGCCGCCCTCCGGACCCGCGCCGTTCCGTCACCTGTTCGATACGGACACGGCGATGAGTTACATGGCCTGGTACATGGACCAATCGCTGTTTGGGATGCGCGTGCAGGACGTGGTCCGAAGCGTCGACTACGTCCTGAGCCGGCCGGATGTCGAACCCGCGAGCCTGCGGTTAATCGGCCTGGGCGCGGGCGCGCTGTGGGCGCTGTATGCAGCGGCGCTCGACACCCGCATCCCGTCCGTGGTCGCCGAGCGAGGACTCCTGTCTTATCGAATGCTGGCTCAAGTGGACCGATACACTCACGGCGCCGGTATTTTCATTCGGGGAGTGCTGAACCA
>JAUYBU010000620.1 GCA_030693045.1 Bryobacterales bacterium
GTCGGTTGGCTTCATCCGCTTCGTTTCCTCCGCGAATGCAACCCAAGCTACGGGGTTCCGACTCTTGCCCCGGTGGGACTGTCTCCCACTGAACATGCCAGCCTTCGCTGGTCGCACTATGGCCCCTTTATTGGGACAGACCGGTGTGTCCCTGGGGACTCTCTCGAAAATCACTCCCCCGCCCCTTCGGGGATGGGCTTTAAGCTTACCTCACAGCCCAACTGCCGCAGCCCTTGCAGCAGGCGCTTCTTCTTTCGCTGGCGCCCGGCTTCGTCCAGTGCCAGGGCGCCACGTTCCACATACGTGTCTCCCCGATGCAGGATGCACCAAATGATGCACACCAGCCTGTGCGCAATCGCCCAGATGGCTTTCTTCACTCCCATCCGCGCAACCCAGCGCCGGAACAGCTCCTGAAAGTAACTCCCCTTGGTCCTGACGGCCGCCCAGGCGGCCTGCGCCAGCAGCGCGCGCAACGGACGGTAGCCCTTCGGGCAGTGGTCGCCAGCCGAATGCTCGGCGCTTTCGTTCCGGCCCGGGCAAACGCCCACCCAGGATGCCAAGTTCGCCGACGAGGAAAACGCGGCCTCCGTCGGACCTACCGCCGCCAGAATCTTCTGTGCCGCAAGGACGTCAATTCCCGGCACCTGGCCCAGCCGCCGTAAGGCGCTCGCGTATTCCCTTTGCATCTTACCCAGCCATTGCTGCTGTTCCTGTTGCTGGCCATCCAGCACCTCGATCCGCTTCAGCCCCTGATCCAGCAGACCCCGGCAGACCTCGTCCAGCGTGCCTTCCAGCGCCGCTTTCAGTTCCTCCGTCCGCGCCCGCAGCCGCCCGAAAGCCATCTCCGCCATCTCCGCCGCCGTCTGCTTGCCTGCCACCAGGGCCTTCAGAATCAGCCGCCCGCTGGCGCCCAATAGATCGCTCACCACCGCCGACAGCTTGATCTGGCTCTCTTCCAACAACACTTCGATTTGGTTCCGCACCCGGATACGCTCTTCCTGGACCTGCTGCATCGCTTGGCACAACATGCGACAGCGCCGTTGTTCCACGTCCGGGACGTAGCTCAGCCGCAGTTCCCCCGCCCAGAGTCGCCGCACCAGTCGCAGGGCATCCCCAAAGTCCGTCTTGCGCCCGTGCGGCGCGCGGTTGGACTGCGCTTGCGCCAACTCCAGGGAAAAGTGCGGCTCCAGTACGATCCACACCGGCCGCCAGTACATCGCCGTGGATTCCATCACCACCTTCTGGACGCCTCGTTCCTGCAGCCACGCCGCCAGATGTTTCAACTCGCTCACGGTCGTGCCGAACTTGCGCCGCTCCCAATCCTTCTCCGGCTGGTCGGCAACACCTACTACCACCGCCAGCATGCTCTTGTGGACGTCGATCCCGGCCACGCGATAAAATGGTTTCATCTTTACGCTCCTGGGTGCGGGAGCGCGGAACGCACGAGGGTTTATACAGGCACTCTCACGCACTATCCGTGGTCCCGCACCGGGACCCCGGACGCACACTTATCGGTTCGATCCACGCGTTCCCCGTCACACAGGCTACCGGCCTCGGTTTCTCCAATGTCCCAACGACGTGAATGCTCCCGCACCGTCTATCATAACGACGTACTCCCGCGCGATTTTCATCGGCTTCGGTGAGCGCGATGCGATCATGACCACAGGCTAGTGTGTCCCTTGCGGACACACCGGCCTGTCCCCGCACCTGTCTGTCCCAATAAAGGGGCCATACCAGGCTGACGCATTTTCTTGGTAAGCTCACAAGCGTGATGCGCATTGCCGGAATTGCCTTGATTGCACTCTCGACGCTCGGCGCCGCCGAGAAGTTCGTCCCGCTTTTCGACGGCCGGACGCTGGACGGTTGGAAGCAGTTGAACGGCACGGCCCCTTACGCGGTCGAGGACCGGATGATCGTCGGCACTACCGCCAAGGGCAGCCCGAATTCTTTCCTTTGCACCACCCGCGAGTACGGCGATTTCATTCTGGAATTCGAAGCCCGGCACGACCCCGAACTCAACTCCGGCGTGCAGCTTCGAGCCCACCAGTATGCCCGCGAGACCGAGACGCTGATCAACAACCAGGGCTGGCGGCTGCGCAAGCAACCGGCGGGCCGGGTCTACGGCTACCAACTCGAGATCGCAACCGGGAGTTCCGGCAATTCGGGCGGCATCTTCGACGAAGCGCGCCGCGGCTGGATCGCCGGCATTGAGAAAGACCCGGTGGCCAGCAAGGCACTCAAGGACAACCAGTGGAATCGCTTCCGCGTCGAGGCCATCGGCGACCACATCCGGACCTTCGTCAACGGCGTCGCCTGCGCCGACCTGGTGGACCCGCTGGATCTGACCGGCTTCATCGGCCTCCAGGTGCACCAGAACGCCGGCGCCAAGCCCTTCCAGGTGCGCTGGCGCAACATCCGCATCGCCGACCTGGGACGCCACGAGTGGAAACCGCTGTGGGACGGCAAGTCGCTCGACGGCTGGACCAGGATTGGCGGCGGCGAATGGAAGATCGAGGACGGCGCGCTGCACGGCACCGCCAAGGCCAGTTCCGCGGGCAGCGGCTTCCTGGCCAGCGCCGGCGATTTCGACGACTTCACCGTGCGCCTGAAGTACAAGATCGCCACCGGCAACTCGGGCGTCTTCTTCCGCATGGCCGACCCGGCGGCGAAAGAGCCCGGTCCGATGGGCTACGAAATCGAGGTCGATCCGACGCGCGATCCGGGTGGGCTGCTCGAGCCGCGCGGCCGCATGTGGATGGTGAAGATCGACCCGAAAGACGCCGAGAGATACTACCGCCCCAACGACTGGAACGAGCTGGCGATCTCGGCGCACGCCGACCGCGTGGTCCTACACGTCAACGGCTACCGCACCGCCGATCTGAAGAAAGACCCGGGCCGGCGGAAAGGCCGCCTGGCGCTGCAACTCAACCCCAAGCAGGATCTCGACGTGTGGTTCAAGGACATCGAGATCCTGCGGCCCGCCAAGTAGGATGCCGCGTTACTGTCCCGGCTTCTTGACCTCGGTTTGAGCCAGGTTCTCCAGGAAGGTGACGATGCCGGAATGGTCGAAGTCGCCCTTGCCGTCGTTCATCAGCGCAATCAGCATCTGCTGCACCAGGCTGGTGATCGGCAGTCCGACTTTCATCGACTCGGCCGCCAGCAGCGCGTTGCGCAGATCCTTCTGGTGAAGCCGGATGCGGAAGCCCGGCTTGAAGTTGCGCGCGATCACCATGGGCGCCTTGGCGTTCAAAACGTTCGAGCCCGCCAGCCCGCCCTTGACCGCGTTGAACACCACTTCCGGATCCAGGCCCGCCTTGGTGGCCAGCACCAGCGCCTCGCCCATCGCCGCGATGTTGCAGGCGACCATGATCTGATTGGCCAGCTTCGTGACGTTGCCCGCGCCCACCGGCCCGGTCAGCGTCACCGTCGCGCCCATCGCCTTCAATACCGGCACGGCCCTGTCGAACGCCTCCGGCTTGCCGCCCACCATGATGGCCAGGCTCCCGGCGATCGCGCCCGGCTCGCCGCCCGAGACCGGCGCGTCCAGGAAATCCACGCCCTTGGCCGCGCACGCCGCGCCGGCCTTCTGCGCCACCAGCGGACTGATCGAACTCATGTCGATGACCAGCGTGCCGGGCCGGGCGCCTTCCAGCACGCCGCCCGGGCCAAGGATGGCCTGATCCACTTCCGGGCCGTCGGGCAGCATGGTGATCACGATGTCGCTCTTCGCGGCCACGTCGGCGGCGGATGTGCCGCGCGCGGCGCCCTCGGACACGATGGCATCCATCGATACCGTGACGAGGTCAAAGACCACCAGCCGGTGGCCCGCCTTCATCAGGTTGCGGGACATCGGCTTGCCCATGATGCCGAGACCTATAAAACCAATATTGCAGGACATTGATTCAGCTCCTCCTCAACATAGTAGCGCCTGGCGGATGAGCGCCTCAGATGTGGAACTCCAGGATGTCGCGGTCCGCCACCACGTGCGAGCGCTCCACCATCTGCCCGTCGCGGTCGCCGCCGGCGAGTCTGAACAGGCGCGCGAACTTGAGCCGCTCGACGAAATCCTTGTGTACGTGCGCGGCGGCGTCGGCCACCGTCTTGCCGCGCTTGAGAATGTAGGGCGCGGTTAGCTCGAACTTCCTGCCCGGAGCCTTGGTATAGACGCGCACGATGTTCAGCGCGTCGAAAACGGCCCTGCGGAAGCGGTCCAGCCCTTCGCCCGTCAGCGCCGAAACTCCCAGCATCGGGAAACGCCCGCGACAGATCTCTTCCAGCGCCTCGAAGTTGTCCGCCGCTCCGGGGAGATCGACCTTGTTTCCGATAACCAGCTTGGGCGGCGCCAGCCGCCAACTCTCGATCAAGCCGAGGATGAACTCGATCTCGTCCAGAACCGCGATGTCGTTCACGTCCAGCGCCAGCACGCTCATGTGCGCCGCGCGGATGGCCTGCGGCAGCCACTGCTCCATGAATTCGTTGGCCAGCGGCGGCAGGTCGATCAATTGGATCTGCACGTCTTCAAACAACATCATGCCGGGCGTCGGCATGCGCGTCGTGAAGGGATAATCGGCCACTTCCGGCGTTGCGTGCGATAGCGCGCAGACCAATTGCGACTTGCCGGAGTTGGGCGGACCCACCAGCGCCACCTGCCCCGCGCCTTCCTTTTCGATCAGGTAGAACGGCGCCGCATGATGCCCGCCCTTTTTCTGCGCCTCCTTGCGCGCCTGCGACAGGCGGCGCTTGATGTCGGCCTGCATCTTCTCCGTGCCCTTGTGCTTCGGCAGGGTGGCCAGCATCCGTTCCAGCCCGGCGACTTTCTCGGCCTGCGTGGCGGCGGATTTGTAGTCGCGCTCGGCTTCCAGGTAATCGGCTGTCAGGTTGGCCGGCATGGCTTGCTGGCAAATCAGGATAACACTGCCGGAGAAGTTTAGCGCGCGTCGAGCGGGCGCGACCAGCGCTCAGGCAAGGCGACACCGTCGGGCAGCCGCGTGAATTCGTCGCCGATGGTCTCTTCGAACTGCTCCAGTGTGAGATCTTCGGCCGTGCTGAGATCCGCGCCGCTGACGTCGGCGCCCGCCAGGTCGACTCCGATGAGCCGCGCGCCGATCAGGTTAGCGCCGCGCAGATCCGCCCCGCGCAAGTCCGCGCCCTTCAGGTTGGCCAGGGTCAGGTTGGCATGGCGCAAGTCGGCCCGGGACAGATCGGCCAGCGCCAGATCGGCGCCGTACAGATCGGCGCCCGCCAGGTGCGGTTCCAAAGCCGGGTCCTCGGCGCGCCAGCGATTCCACCCGTCCACGTCCGCCCGCAACAGTTCGATGTGCTCCAGGTTGGCCATACATCACCTTGAACCAATCTAGCGCGATGAGACTTTCGCCGCTCACCGGGCACTGTATTACGAACGTACAGTGTTCGCCGCGATGGACTACTACGAGGAGTTCGGCATTCTCCGATCGGCCACGCCCGACCAGATCCGGCAAGCCCACAGGAACATGGCGCGCCTGCTGCATCCGGACCAGTTTCAGGATCCGGAGCTCAACCGGCTGGCCGAAGGCCAGATGAAGCGGATCAACGAAATCTTCGCCGTGCTCTCGGACCCGCGACGGCGTTGGGAGTACGACGAGCCACCGCGGCCGCCGCCCCCGCCCGTGTTTGCGCGTTACCGCGAGCAGGCCGGATGGGGCGTCGCGATGCTGGTGGCGGGGGCGTGGATCTGCTGGTCGTTTCTCGATCCTCCAGTCCCGCCGGCGCGAACCGTGCCCACCGCGGCTGCCGCTCCGGCCTCCCAGCCGTACACGCCGCCGGCGCCAGCGGCGCCGCCACCCCGCGTGGCCGTTTCACGCCCCCGTGCCATCCAATCCGCTCGCACGGTCGAGCCGAAGCGAGAAGAGTTGCGTCCGGAGCCCAGCCAGCCAATCGTCGAGGCGCCTCCGCCGGTGATGCCGGTCGCAGTCGCTCCTACCCCGGCTCCGCCGACTCCCGCGCTACCACCACCCCCGAAGCCCAAAGGTTTCGCCGGGCGCTGGTTTTACCTGCGCCCGGTCCTGCCGCCGGCATCCAAGGAACTCTACCCGCCGGACTACATCGAGGCGGTCATCATCGAGGAGGACGGAAAGCTGCGCGGACGTTACCAGGCACGCTACAAGGTAACCGACCGGCCGATTTCGCCGAACGTGAGCTTCCAGTTCGAGGGTGCCGCGGCGGCCACCAACTCGGCGACGCTGCCGTGGACCGGTGGTGGCGGCGCGCGCGGTGAAGTGCAATTGCGCCAGCTCTCGCAAGATTCCCTCGAAATGAAGTGGTTCGCCACCGACCTCGGCAAGCAATTCGGCCTGGCTTCGGGCACCGCCGTCCTGGTCCGTCGGCACGAACCCTAAAAAAAATGCGTCAAACTGGTATGGCCCCCTTTTCTCGAACCCGGGGACACTCCGGGCTGACCTTACGGAAACTATCGCTTAGCCCCGGGACACAGGCGTGTCCCCCGCGAAGATCTGTCCCAATAACGGGGCCATACCAGGCTGACGCATTTTTCAGATTTCCGGGGCGGTGTTGCGAAGGCGCACGGGGATGGTCTTGAAGCTCTCCAGCTTCGCGCCGCGGAAGACCACTTCGCCCAGCAGTCCGCGCTGCGTCTCCTGGCGCTGGAACTGGTCGAACACCAGGTTGCCGAGCGAATAGAAAATGACGCCGTCGCGGTAGCGCTCCACCGGCTGCACGACGTGCGGATGATGGCCGGCCACCGCCGCCGCCCCGGAGTCGATGGCGGCGTGCGCGAAATCGGTCTGCCGGCGATTGGGCCGCGGGTCGTACTCGTCGCCGGCGTGCATCGACACGACGACCACTTCGGCACGCCCGCGCAGGCGCGACACCTCCGCCGTCATCCGGCCGATGTCCAGCATCGCGACGCGAGCGTCCGGCGTGGGATGGTTGCCGTTGGACTGGTCGTAGGTGTAGGCCAGAAAGCCGAAGCGGACGCCGTTTCGCTCCAGAACCACCCCCTCCCCGCCCACCGTTCCAACCGCCTGAATGCCGTGCCGTTTGAGCCAGCCAACGGTGTACTCGAGCCCGTAGCCGCCCTGGTCCCGCGCGTGGTTGTTGGCCGTCGAGACGACATCGATCCCGGCCAGCACCAGGCCCTCGACGGTCGAGGGTTCGGC
>JAUYBU010000154.1 GCA_030693045.1 Bryobacterales bacterium
CTGGTCGGCGAGACGATCCTGGTGGACCAGTCTCCCATCGGGCGCACGCCGCGATCCAATCCGGTCACCTATCTCAAGGCCTTCGACGTGATCCGCAGCCTGTTCGCCTCGACGCCGGAGGCCGCACGCCGGAGCTTCGGCGCGGGTCACTTCTCGTTCAACATTCCGGGCGGGCGATGCGAAACCTGCCAGGGCGACGGCACGGTGACCGTCGAGATGCAGTTCCTGGCCGACGTCGAACTGGTCTGCGACGAGTGCAAGGGCACGCGCTACAAGAGCGCCGTTTTGGAGGTCCGCTATCGCGGGCTGAACATCCACGAAGTTCTGCGGCTGACGGTTCGCGAGGCGCTGGCCTTCTTCTCCGACACGACCAGACTGGCGGCCCGGCTGGGCGTGCTGGAGGAGGTCGGCCTGGGGTATTTGCGGCTGGGACAATCGGCCACCACGCTCTCCGGCGGCGAAGCGCAGCGCGTCAAACTCGCCGCGCACCTGGCCCAGGCGTCCAGCGCCGGCGCGCTGTTCCTGTTCGACGAGCCGACTACCGGGCTGCATTTCGACGATATCGCCAAGCTGCTCGACGCCTTCGATCGCCTGATCCGCAACGGCGGCAGCATTCTGGTGATCGAGCACAACCTGGAAGTGATCCGGCGCGCCGACTGGATCATCGACCTGGGTCCCGAGGGCGGCGACCGCGGCGGGGAGATCGTCGCCCAGGGCACGCCCGAGCAGGTGGCCCAGGTGGATGCCAGCTACACGGGGCGGTTCCTGCGCACGGCGGCGAGTGTCTGAGGTATACTCACGCTGACCGGGATTCCCGGATCATTGAAGGATAGCCGTAGCGATGAAACCAACTCCACTGTTGTTGCTTGCAATGGCGGCCCTGCCGGGCTTGGCCCAGACCATCCTGTCGCCGGAAGTCGGCGCGGACCGCCGCGTCACCTTCCGGTTCCGCGCGCCGAATGCCAAAGAGGTCTTTCTCGCGCGCGAGGGCGCCGAACGCCTGCCCATGCAGAAAGACGAGAAGGGCGTCTGGAGCGTCACCACCGGCGTGCTCGAACCCGACATCTACGGCTATTCGTTTGCCGCCGACGGGGTCAACCTGATCGATCCGTTGAATCCCGTGATGAAGCCCAACCTGCTCAACACCACCAGCGCCGTGCATGTACCCGGCCCGGCCACGCTGCCGTGGGAGGTCAACGACGTGCCGCGGGGCACGCTGCACCGCCACTTCTACAAGTCGGCCATCGCGGGCGACCATCGGGATTACTTCGTCTACACGCCGCCCGGCTACGACCCCAAGGCGAAGAAACTCTACCCGGTCCTGTGCCTTCTGCACGGCTTCAGCGACGACGCCAGCGGATGGACCGCGGTGGGGCGCGCCCACGTGATTCTCGACAACCTGATTGCGCAGGGCAAGGTGAAACCGATGATCGTGGTGATGCCGCTGGGCTATGGCACGATGGAGATCGTCTCGCGCAGCGCCCCGCCGTTGCGCGACCCCAAGCTGCGCAAGCTCAGCTTCGAGCGGTTCCGCGACGCCTTGCTCAAAGAGGTGCTGCCGGAAGTCGGGAAGACATACCGGGTCTCGAAGAACCGCGGCCAGCGGGCCATCGCGGGGCTGTCGATGGGCGGCGCCGAATCGCTCTTTGTCGGCCTGAACGCCCTGGACACGTTCTCCTGGATCGGCGCTTTCAGCTCGGGCGGCATGGGCGAGGATCTGAACGCGTCTTTCCCGAAACTGGACGCGAAAGCCAACGCGCAACTGCGCCTGCTGTGGATCGCCTGCGGCAAAGACGACCGGCTCATGGACGCCAATCGCAAGTTCGGCGAGTTTCTCAAGTCCCGGGGCGTCCGCTACACCTGGATTGAAACGGCGGGCGCTCATACATGGCTGGTTTGGCGGCGCAACCTGGCCGAGTTCGCCCCGCTGCTGTTCTAGAAACTCGGGCAGGTGTGTGCGCTTACAGTTCGGTTTCGGCCTCGCGCTCGAGGCCGGCGCGATCGACCAGCTTGATGCGCCGGCCTTCGGTGCGGATCAAGCCTTCCACTTGGAACCGGCTTAGGTTGCGCGACACCACCTCCCGCACCGTACCGAGCCGGGAGGCGAGTTCCTGGTGGGTCAGCACCTGCCCGTCCAGTTCCAGCAGCAGCCGGGCCAGCCGCTGGCGAATGCTGCCGAAGGTGACGCTCTCGAGAGTTCCCACCAGATGGCGCAGCCGCTTGCCGACCACCGCCAGGATGCGCAACGTCACGTCCGGATACTGCCGGCAGACAGCGAAGAACTCGCGCTTTTCGATCACCAGGGCCGTCACTTCGCCGATGGCCATAACCGAGGCCGGATAGGGGCCGCCGTCAAACAGCGGAAGCTCGGCCACCGTCGACGGAGCGGTCTCGACCGCGATGGTCATCTCGCGGCCCGAGGGCGAGGTCCGGCAGATCTTCACCTGCCCCTGGGCGATGACGAACATGCCCTGGCAGTCTTCCCCCTCGTGAAACAATGTCGCGCCCGCGTCGTAGCGCTTCTCGATGGCGCGCTCGGCGACCGCCTGGATTTCGGAGGCCGCTAAGCCGGCGAAGAACGGAATGCGGCTGAGGATGGCAACCTTCTGCGCAAGCATACCTTCCTCAGCCTAGCGCAATGGCTATAAGGAAAGGCGCACGCCGGTCATGAAGATGTGCGAGCGGAAGCCTTCATACATGTAGGTGGGCTCCGAGTATCCGTACCAGCGCCACTCGCCGAACCACTGCACGTGTTTGACGATGGGCAGTTGAACCCGCCCCACCGGCTGATAGTACTTGGTCGGACGGCTCCCACGGGAGTCGAACATCGACCCGCCCAGGCTTATCTTGCCCTTCGCGCCGCCGACGGCCGGCAGGTTGATTTCCATCAACGCGCTGGCCACGTGAGCGTTGTCGCGGTAGAAGGAGCGCTCGCGCGCGCGGTCCCCCGGGTCCAGGTAGGTCAGGTCGCTCGACAGCGTCGAACGGCTGTATTCGCCGAGCAGGCTGATCCGCTTGCCGCCTTGCGGCATCCACTGAATGGACAAGGTATTCGAGCGGCTCTGGAAGTCGTACTTGACGCCCGCGGTGGGGTTCTGGTTGTCGAGCACGGTGAAGTTGGCGGCCACCAGCAGCGACGGCATCAACTGGTAGCGCGCCCGCGCGCGGATCTTGCGGTAGTCGTACAGGCTGGTGCGGAAGTAGCTGCGGTCGCCCGCGCCGGCTTCGTAGTCCATCGTGAGCGACAACCTGCGCAGCGGACGGAAACTGATTCCGGCCAGGCCCACCTGCCGCTTCAATTCGCCCGCCTCGCGCCCGCGAAGGTCGAGCGAGGCGGAACGGACCTCGGCGTTGCCCCACTCGTAGCGGTGCCCGCCGCGCAGGCTCAGCCTGGAACAGACATCCGCGATCACGTCCACCTGCTGGCGGTTGAAGTTGTACACCATCCGGTTCAGGCTGGTGATGCTGAACTGCTCCCCGGCCGTGGTGGCTGTGCCGAAGAACAACTGCTCGGCGAGCACGGCGGACGAGGCGTTGTGGAAGCGGTCGGTCAGAAGGGTTTCGATCACCCGTAGCTTTTTCACCGGTCGCAGTTCGAAACCCGCGCTGCCGGAACTGTGCGGCTGCTTGGATTCGGCCGACAGCGCGTCGTACTGCCCGTTGTAGAAGCGGACCGCGCCCAGCAGGGCGAACAACCCTCGCGCGTTGTTCGAGTAGGTCACGTCGCTCGACGGCCGGCTGTAGAGGAATTGCCCATGCACGTCCAGCCACGACGCCGGGGCCGCCGTCAGCAGAACCTTCGAGTAAATGCTGTCGCCGCGCACGCCATAGGCCTGGCTCAGGCTGTTGAGCATCAGGCGCTGATCGAAAAGCGTTGTGGTCCGGTTGCCGAAGTTGCGCTCGGCGGTACTGACAAACTGATCGTCCTTGAACTTCGTCGCGCCCTGCTCGAGCGTGACGTGGAAGCGGTTCAGTTCCACGCGCACGCCGCCGCGGTAGAGGTCGGTCTTGTCGCGCAGCCGATTCCCGACCGGGTATTCGTTTCCTCCGCTGACGTAGGGCGTGATGCCGGTGCCGGAACCGGAGTCGTGGGTATAGCCCACGTACGGAATGATGCGCCGTCCCGGCATCAGTTCCAGATCGGCGTTGAGGTAGCGGCGGTTGGTGTCGAAGGCGCGCTGGTTCAGGAACGTCCCGCTCGCGATGGTCGGATCGGCGAACGACGGCAGGAAGTTGTAGTAAGCCAGGTTGCGATAGTCCGTCAACAGGCGGTAAACGCCGCTCTTGCGGGCATCCACGCGAATCGAGGAATGCGGTTCCCCGCCCCAGCCGGCGGCTGAGAGATCCACGCGGTCGAACAGTCGCTTGGAGGGGTCCTGCAGGGTTAAATCGACGTCGAAGACCCTGGGGCCCTGCCCCAGGTTGACCAGGCTGCGGTAGGTGTCGCGGCTGCCTTGAACGTCGCTCACCCAGCGGTAGCCGAACTCGATCGAACCGGAGACGTTCTTCTCGGCGGCCGGGGCCGCGGCTTCCGCCTTCTTTTCTTCGGCGGCCGGCTTGGCCTCTTCCGGTTTCGGCTCCGCCGGCAGGGCCGCAAGCGGCAATGTCAGGAAAAGTGCAAGCAGTATCTTCATCGCAGTAGGGCCCGGTTGACTTGAGATCCGTGCACCTTCATATGGCAGATGGTGCAATTGCGGAAGCGCGGACTGCGCAGGTCGTGAATCGCCGGTGGAACTCCGCCCAACGTTCCGCTCTGCGCCGCGGCCGCGCCCACGTTGGCGTGGCACTCCAGGCACTGGAAGCGCACTTCGTGCCGCGTCAGCATGCGCGGGTTAGCCGAGCCGTGCGGCTCGTGACAGGTCTGGCAGCCTTCCAGGCGAACCGGGGCGTGCTCGAACACAAACGGGCCGCGCTTGTCGCCGTGGCACTTCAAACAAGTTGGTTCGTTGGCCGACGCGGTCTTCTGCAACTTCGGCAGGAAACTGCCGTGCGGGTTGTGGCAGTCGACGCACGACATGGCGTTCTCGGTGAGCCTGTGGCGGTGCGGGCGCTGAAATTCGGCCCACACCGGCGAGTGGCAGGATGCGCACTGCTTATTGATCGCCGCCGGCTTGCGCGGCGCAAAGCCCGGCTCCCCGCCGCCGGGTCCGTCCTTGTGCATGGTGTGGCAGCCGACGCAACTCACGTCGTTCTTCGCATGCGCGCTCATTATCCGGTTGGCCTGCGACGGTTGGTTGAGATGGCACTTCAGACAAGCCCGGTCGGCCTTGGCCGCGTCCAGCTTCGCCGGATTGATAATATCGTCCGGAGAAACCGACTCGGCGTGCTTGGAACCCGGCCCGTGGCAGGACTCGCAGGCCTTGCCCTGCCAGCCTCGCGCCTTGACCTTCTCCACCACCTGGTGCGGATTCCTGGCGAAGGCCTTGAAGATGTCGTCGTGGCAAGCCCCGCAGGCTTCCGACCCAACGTAGGTAGCGGCCGCGTCCGGCTTGGCCGGTTCGGCGGGCTTGGCCGCCTCGGCAGGCCTGGCCGCCGAGCCGTTCGTGCAAAACAGTAAAATGCCGCCTATCAGGAAAAGGCCCGCCGCGCGGCGGGCCTTTCCAGAAGCGACAGGGAGCGTCACCTGAGCATTCATCGGTCTTCTCTCCCCCAAGTGTAGCAACGGGGACAACTACTGGACTTCCGGCGCGTGCACCTTGTTGACCGAGAACTCGGACGTCGGGCCGTGGCACACCGCGCAGCTCTCGCCGATCGCGTTGGTGTTGCCCACCGCGTGAGAGACCGCCGCGATGGAGTCGTGGCAACTTGTGCAAGCGGCGGTGGTCGGCGGCGTCGGATTGATCGGTCCTTTCGGAGTCACCACCGGCTGCACCGCTTTGACCGGCAACTGCTGGGAGTTCCCCACGTGGCACATGTTACAGTTGTTGAGACGCCCCGGGAAGCCGATCCCGCTGAAGTCGTAGTTGCCGAACTTGTAGCCCCGCGTCAGCGCGTTGCCGCGGTGGATCTTGTGGATCATCCAGCGGAAGTCGACGCTCTCGGCTGTCTCGCCGCTGCCCCCCTGCCGGAGCGGATTGTGGCAAATCACGCAGGTTTCGGTCTGGTTCCGGCCTCCGCCGTGGAAGGCTAGCCCGGTGTGGCAGGCGTCGCACTTGGCGATGTCGACGATCTTCCGCCGGGGCGCCACAGTCGAGCCGTCCACCGAAAAGTAGATGACCTTGTTGAGGCCGGCATCGTTGACGGTCTGCTCTTTTTTGGTGCCCTCGAGGAGCTTCTGCTGGCGCCGGCCCTCGATCTGGATGGCGTAGCTGCCCTTGGCATCCGCCGGGATCGCGTTCGCCAGCGTGTAGGTGTAGACGCCGTTGGCGCCCGAGACGCCGGCGATGTTGGTCACCAGGTTGTCGGAGAGGTAGCCGGTGGTGAAAGCCGCATAGTCGGTCGTCGGCCCGGCCAGGTTGAGCGCCAGGCGATACATCTGACTGGGCAGGATCGGGTTGCCCTTCTTGTCCTTGACCGAGAAGGTGACCGTCGGCTTCTGGCCGGGCCTGGCGTTGTCGACCTTGATTAGTTCGAGAACCACACCCGTCAGCATAGAAGACTTCGTCGGAATCGTGTGCGCCCCCTTAATCGAGGCGTCGAACTCAATCTCGCCCTGCGGAGTGTGGCAGGTCGCGCACTGGTTGTCGGAAACCTGCGGAAGATCCACGTGGCCCGCCCCGGTGGCGAAATTCACGGTGTCGTGGCAGGCGCCGCAAGACGCGCGGTTTGGCTTCAGCCAGGCGTTCTCCTGCGCCGCGCCCTTGCCGGACTCGTGGCAGGTAGTGCAACTCCTGCGGTCGGACGAGAAGCCGATCTTTGAGTAGTCATGCACGGATTGCTGGTTGCCGATGATCACGTACTTGCCCCCGGCCACCACGCTGGGCAACTGGGCCCCGGAATGGATCTTGTGGATCATCACCGGCATGTCCATCGTGTGTCCAGTGTCGGGATCGATGGTCTGCGGCTGGTGGCAAAGGATGCACACCTCCATGCTCTTGCGGCCCGTCTCGCCGTGCAGGTGAAGGTTGTCGTGGCACTTGTTGCAGGTGGCGGTTTTGATGACGTCGCGCGTCACGGTCACCTTCGAGCCGTCCGGCACGAAGTCGAACACCGTGTCGGCCAGGTTGATGCCCATGTCGAACTCCCTCAGATTACGGTTCCCGTACAGGCCGAGGGTATGGGTCGCGGTCTTGTCGTAGGTCGCCGGAAGCTTGGTGCCGAACTTGTAGGTGTACTCACCTTCCGCCACTTCGGTCCAGACGCCGCCGGAATCCGCGCCCGCCTGAATGGCGCTCTTGCCCGTGATGGGGCTGGTTTGGGTTCGGGTCGTATAGGCCGTGTACTGCGTCTGGCCCTTCGGGATGTAGGCAAGGATCATGCTGCCGCCCACGACGCCCGGCGTCTTGATGCCGGCTTTATCCAGGGGCAGGCTCCTCGGATCGGTGATCCGCACTCGGGCAGTGACAGTTCCATCCGCGGCGATCTGCGCCGACAGGATCTTGTAGATCAGGCCGGGCCGAACGAAATTCACCAGGTTCGGATCGGCAAAATCTGCCTTCTGGTTTCCCGTCGTCAGCTTCGGTGCGCTAATCAGCGCGACCGAGGCGGCGACGACCACCAGAACGGCCAGAATTCGAATTGCCAGGGGTGATGGCTTTCGAAAGATCATAGACTTATAGCTCCTACACACGAAAAAGTAGCGTTCCAACCGTTGAATTTCACAGCACGATGTGGCCCAAATCTCCACACTCTCACTCGCCGTGCGTGAACGCACCTGTTTTTCAACAACTTAGTGTCAATCGCCGCACAATCCTCTCATCCAAGCGACGTGAGTTTTGGGTGAAATAACTCACAAGAAGGCTGAGAGCGATAGGGGATTTCGCGCACCAGTACGTTTTCAGGGAGGTTCGCTCCACGTCGGCTGACGCTTTCCACGAAGGCCGCGGACGTTTTGAGTTCCTGGTCGTCGGCCCGATGGAAGAGAATCAAGAATACTTCCTTCTACTACTGCTCAATTGTGCCGCGTCGCCGGCATGGCCGCGCGCCGCTGCATTGCATGGAGTTCAGCGCCTGGAACGCCGATTCCTGATATTATCGGCGCATGCTGAGGAGAACATCCGGATTCCTTCTGCTGCTCTCGCTCGCAGCGCTTCCCCTGGCGTCTCAGAAGGCGCCGCTCCGCCTGCGCCGGGTTGCCGAGGCGCGCGAGAACGCCTTCACCATCCTGATCCCCTCCGGCTGGTAGCTCGAAGGCGGCGTTTTGCGCGTCAACCCGTTCCAGACCAACGGGCCGACCAATACGGTCGGAGCGAAATTCGATTTCCAGGTGAAAGACCCCACCGGCGCCGCCGAAATGCACTGGCTGCCCAGCATGACCTACCAGGACCCGCGGCGAATGAGCCTGCCACGCCCGGTTGGGAGCCAATACCAGGGCATGCTCGTGTACCCCCTGATGATGCCGGAAGCCTTTCTGACCCAGTTCGCCTTTCCGCGCAACCGCCCCCAAACCAGCAACGTGAAAGTGCAGGAGCGCCGCGAACTGCCCGACCTGGAGGGGCGCTATCAGCGCGCCGCGCCCTCCATGCCCGGCCTGGGCGCCTACGGTTACGGCGCAGTCGCGCTGACCGTGAGCTATGACCAGAA
>JAUYBU010000178.1 GCA_030693045.1 Bryobacterales bacterium
TGTCCCTTGAATTATGCGCGGCTGTATAGTTGGCGTCGGAGGCAACGGTAGTAAGACGCCGGGCCGCCAACAGCCCGCTCAAGAGCACAGGCCCGTTCGACCGCATCTCGCTCGTCGGCATCTATACAGCCGCGCATTACCATGGAGACATCAGGCGATCCGAAAACACCGTAAACATGGCCATTTGGCGATGCTTAGATGTCCCTTGAATTATGCGCGGCTGTATAGTGCTGAGAGGTCTGGCTTCTGCTCAGCACGGGAAAGTGATGCCAGTTGGTTCTCCAGACACCGGTAGAAGGCCGCAGGTCCGCCGACTGCTTTTTCCAACGAGCATGCTCGTTCAATCGCGCTTTGTTCGTCTGGATTCAATCGCGACAGATCAGGCTTGCGTGGAGCAGTTGCCAAAGACGAAACTTGATTCCGTAAGCATCGATAGTACGCAGCAGGCCCTCCGACTGACTTATCGAGCGAGCACGCTCGTTCGATGGCCTCGCGCACGTCGGGACTCAAGCCGGCAAGATTCGGCTTACCTGGACTCCGCTCAAGGGCGGCGACCTGATTTCTGAGGCACTGGTAGTAGGATGCCGGCCCGCCGACCGACCTTTCCAATGAACATGCGCGTTCAACCGCGCTGCGATCTTCTGCGCTCAAACCCGACAAATCTGGCGGACCCTGCTGACCTTGAAGCCCGGAGATGGAAAAGACCAAGACGGACAGACCGGCACGTAGAGCCAGTCCGGCGGCGCGGCGGCTCCGCTTCACGCCGGTTCCTTGTAGCTCTCGATTTCTTCCCGCGTGATGCCGAGTTCGGCCAGCACCTGCTCATGCGGAATCGGTCTGTTGTGTTTGAGCCACTCGCGGGCTTCGTCGAGAGCTTGTGCCCCTTCCGCGGTGAGCGGCTCATCATCCACCGGCGCGTTGGCGATGGCGCGCGAGACGGGATCCAACATGACCTGGAGCAGGCCGCGCACGGCGTGCACCTGGCCGGGCGCAAGTTGGTCCACCAACTCGTGGAGCTGCTGTTTCTCTTGCGTCATACTGCTGGCCATAGAACCCCGCTCACAGTTTCGTTCGCCTAAAGGCATTGTACCGCCGTAGACGATCCGGGGAACGTCCCGTCTGTCCCCTCGTTCCCTATTTCGCGTTTTGCAGGTGGCTGTGCCGGCGGCCGTAGCTGAAATAGATTACCAGGCCGATTCCCAGCCAGACGAAAAGACGCAGCCAGTTGCTCAAGCCCAGGCCGAACATCATGGCCAGGCACACCACTATCCCCAGGAGGGGAACCAGCGGCACCAGCGGCGTTCGGAACGGCCGCGGCAGATCGGGGTTGGTCTTGCGCATGATCAGCACGCCGCCGCAGACCACCACGAAGGCGAACAGCGTGCCGATACTGGTCATGTGGCCCACCCAGGAAATCGGCGCGAAGGCCGAGAACAGGCTCACGAATACCATGAACACCAGGTTCGAACGCCAGGGGGTGCGGTACTTCGGGTGGATGTCGGAGAAGATCATGGGCACCAGCCCGTCGCGCGACATCGAGTAAAACACGCGCGACTGGCCCAGCAGCATGACCAGGATCACCGAGGTGAGCCCGGCGATGATCGCCAGACTGACCGCGGTCTTCAGCCAGACATAGGGCGTTGCGGCGATGGCCAGCGCCGCCGGCGCTGCGTGGCCGCGGAACTCGGTGTAGGGCACCAGGCCGGTCATCACGTAAGCGAACAGGATGTAGAGAATGGTGCATATGATGAGCGAGCCGATGATGCCGATGGGCATGTCCTTCTGCGGCTTGCGGGCTTCCTGCGCGGCCGTGGACACGGCGTCGAATCCGATGTAGGCGAAGAAGATGGTGCCCGCGCCTTTCAGGATGCCGCTCCAGCCGAATTCCCCGAACGTACCGGTGTTGGGCGGGATGAAGGGCACGTGGTTGGCCGGCTTGATGAAGGCCCAGCCGGCGGCGATGAAGACCACCACCACCGTCACCTTGATGACCACCACCACGGCGTTCACGTTCGCCGATTCCTTGATTCCAGTGATCAGCAGGAGGGAGATAACGACCACGATCAGCACCGCCGGCAGGTTCATGTAGCCGTGGATCACGCTGCCATCGGCAAGCGTTACCGGTTGCCACGGCGAAGCGATAAGCTGGGCCGGCAGCTCGACGCCGTAACCGTGCAGCAGCGTCACCACGTAGCGCGACCAACTGATGGACACGGTGGCCGCGCCGACGGCGTATTCCAGCACCAGGTCCCAGCCGATGATCCAGGCCAGCAACTCGCCCATGGTCGCGTAGGCGTAGGTGTAGGCGCTGCCGGCGACCGGGATCATGGTCGAGAACTCGCTGTAGCACATTCCGGCGAACGCGCATCCGAAAGCCGCCAGCGCGAACGACAGCACGATGGCCGGGCCGGCATTTTCGGCCGCCGCGATTCCGGTAAGTGAAAACAACCCCGCGCCGATGATGGCGCCGATGCCGAGCGCGATCAGACTGCCGGGCCCGAGGGTGCGCTTGAGCGAATGCTTTCCGCCCTCGGATTCGGCCATGATGCGGCTCAACGGCTTGACGGCAAATAGACTCATGCCTTAACCCCTCTCTTTCGTCGTAACAAGTAAACCGGAACGCCGAGCAACACCAGAATCAGCCCAGGCCAGGTGTAGCTCGGTTTGTACAGCAACAACAAGACCTCAATCAGCCCGGCGGCCGCGATGTACAGGGCCGGCAACACCGGATACCCGAACGCCCGGTAGGGGCGCTCCATCTCGGGCCGTTTCCAGCGCAGCACGAACACGCCCGCGATGGTCAGAATGTAGAAAAGTAGAACTGCGAATATAACATAGTCCAACAGGTCGCTGTAGGTTCCCGACAGCGTCAGCAGGCAGGCCCAGGCGCACTGCATGACCAGCGAGGCGACGGGAGTGTGGTGAACCGGGTCCAGCCGCGCCGCGCTCTTGAAGAACAGCCCGTCCAGCGCCATCGCGTAGTACACCCGCGCTCCGGCCAGAATCAATCCGTTCAAACAGCCGAAGGTCGAGACCATGATGGCCGCGGCCATCGCCTGAACCGCCAGGGGGCCCAGAATCGCCGACGCCACCGCCGTCGCCACGCGGTCCTCGGGAGCGCGCTGGATCGCTTCCAGCGGCAGGGCGCACAGGTAGGCCAGGTTGCAGCCCAGGTACAACGCCGACACGATCCCAACGCCCAGCGCCAGCGAAAGCGGCAGATCGCGGCGCGGATTGCGCACCTCGCCCGCCGTGAAGGTCACGTTGTTCCAGGCGTCGGAGGAGAACAGCGCGCCCACCATCCCCACGCCCACCAGGCGGATGGCGGTCCATCCGAAGCTGGCCTCGCCCCAGAAGTTCGAGAAGTTGCGCTGAATGGCCTCCGGGTTGCGCCCGAACAGAAACCCAAGGCCGATGATCCCCAGCAGGGCGCCGACCTTGGCGATGGTGAACACGTTCTGCACCCGGGCGCCGGTGCGCAAGCCGCGGGTGTTGAGCGCGGTCAGCAACACGATCACCGCGATCGCCACCAGTTGCTGGGTGCTGAAGCGCGGCAGCAGGGTGTTGCGCGCGCTGATCCAGGGGAAGAAAACGCCGGCGAATTTGGCGAACGCCACCGCCACGGCGGCGATGGTGCCGGTCTGGATCACCACGAACATGGTCCAGCCGAAAAGAAATCCGCTGAGCGGGCCGAAGGCCTCGCGCAGGTAAACGTACTGCCCGCCGGCGCGCGGCATGGCGGCGGCCAATTCGCCGTAGCTGAGCGCGGCGATCACGGTGAGCACCGCCGTGACCACCCAGGTGGCCAGCAGCAGGCCGGGCGAGCCCACCTGCCGCGAGATGTCGGCGGCCACGATGAAGATGCCCGAGCCGATCATCGATCCCATGACGATGGTGGTCGCGTCCAACAGGCCCAGCCCCTTGACCAGCCCGGTTTGACACACTTGAGGAGGTTTTGCCATTCTTCCATCCGTTCGCGGATCGTCTGTTCTGTCGAAGGTTCCGGCAGCAGGTCGGCGATGACGGCCACCGAGTCGGCGCCGGCCGCCAGGACCTCGGGCGCGTTCTTAAGCGTGATGCCGCCGATGGCAACTAGCGGCCGCTCGCTCAGCCGCCTCCATTGCTCGAGCGATGCGACGCCCACGGTGGGGTCGGGCCGCTGTTTGGATTGGGTTCCGAAAATTGGCCCGATGGCCAGGTAATCGGCCGGTTCGGCCGCCGCGGCGCGCAACTGTTCCTGGTTGTGGGTCGAGAATCCGATGATGCGCCCGGCGCCAAGGATGCGGCGGGCGTCCTGGGGGGGCAAGTCGTCCTGCCCCAGGTGTACGCCGGCGTTCAGAAGCAGCGCGATGTCGGCGCGGTCGTCGATCACCAGCAGCGCGTCCGCGGCGCGGCACAGTTCCGCCACCCGTTCGGCCTGGGCGAAGACCTGCCGCGAGAAGAAGCCTTTGTGCCGGAATTGCAGGATGCGCGCTCCGCCGTCGAGCATTCCCCGCGCGGCCGCCTCGACAGCGCACCCGCGGCGCTCCAGCGACTCCGTGTCGAGAATCGGGTACAAGCGCGGCAGCTTCATTTATTCCGACTATGATAGCGTGGAAGCCATGAACCTGTTGTTCAAATCTCCCGGCGATGCGCCCGGCGTGTATCCGGTGGTTCGGCGCGGAGAGGGATTGAAGCACCTGTCTTTTACGATCGTCGAACTCGGCGCGGGCCTGAAGGAGCACGTTTTCGAGACCGGCGAAGAAGAGGCCGCGCTGAGTTTTTACAAGGGCGCGGTGGCGGTCGAGATTGGCGGCTGGTCCACCCGGATACCGCGGCGTGAGTCGCTCCAGCAGCCGGGTCCGGTGGTCTTTGTTCCGCCGGGCTCGAAGGTGAAACTTGCGTGTCCGGACGAAGCGGCGCGCATCGCCGTCGCGGGCGCCCTGGGCGAGCCCGGCGGCGACGTGGTGCTCATCTCGCCCGAAGATGTGATGGTGAGCGAGACCGGCAAGGACAACTGGCGCCGCATGGTTTACACCCACATCGCCGACAACCTGGAGAGCGCGCGGCTGATCGTCGGCGAGACGGTGAGCCAGCCCGGCGGCTGGACCTCCTGCCCGCCGCACAAACACGACCGCTTCGGGGGCTCGGAAGTGCCGATGGAAGAGATCTACTACTTCCACGTCGATCCGCCGCAGGGTTTCGGATTCATTCGCGTCTACACCGACCAGGACGACGTGGAGCCCTTCGACCGCGCCTTTCCGATCGAAAACGGCGACACCGTGCTGATCCCGCGCGGCTATCATCCCGTCTCCGCCTGCCCGGGTTACGCGCTCAACTACCTGTGGGTGATGGCCGGCGAAGCGCGCAAGTATGGCGCCTGGACCGACGACCCGCGCCACGCCTGGCTCAAGTAGGGAGCGCGTCGTGCATTCCCATCACCGCCCAAATACCGGCCGGGTCCTGGGCTGGTCCATCGCCGCCACCGTCGCCTTCGTGGCGCTGGAAGCGGCGGCCGGCGTCCGGGCGCACAGCCTGGCGCTTTTGTCCGACGCCGGGCACAACTTCACCGACGCCTTGGCGCTGCTGCTGGCGGCTTTCGGATTCTACCTGGAATCGCGGCCGGCCGACGAAGAGAAGACCTACGGCTATCACCGCGCCGGCGTGCTGGCCGCTTTCATCAACGCCCTCACGCTGCTTTTGCTGGCGCTCTACATCTTCTATGAAAGTTACCGGCGGCTGGTAGCGCCGCAGGTGGTCGACGAGTTGACGATGCTGGTGGTGGCCGGCTTCGGCCTGCTGGTCAATGTCGCCATCATGCGCGGCTTGCGCGCCGGCAAGGACCGCGATTTAAACATCCGCGCTGCGTACGCGCACATGCTGGGCGACGCGCTGGGCTCGGTGGGAATCATCCTCGGCGCGATCGCCATCCGCTACACCGGCTGGCAGCGGATCGACCCGGCGCTCTCGATCCTGATCGGCCTGCTGATCGTCTGGACCGCCTGGGACATCGTCAAGGAATCGCTGAACATTCTCCTGGAGGGCCTGCCGCGCGGCATGCGGCTCCACCACGTGGTGGCCGCCATCCGCGGCGTCGAAGGCGTGCTCGAGGTCCACGATCTGCACGTCTGGAGCCTGGGATCGTCGGTGCACGCGCTGAGCTGCCACGTGCTGATCCGCGATCTGCCGCCGTCGGAAAGCGAGTCGATTCTGAAGCGGATCAACGCCGAACTCGACGCGCGCTTCCACATCCGCCACACCACCATCCAATTCGAGCACGAATGCTGTGCGGCATCCGGGAACGGCTGCCCGCTTCCCTCACTCGGCGACGAAGTACATTAGCTTGTCGCGCACCGACCGCGCCGTGTCGGGGTCCGGCGTCACCACCAGGATGGTATCGTCGCCGGCGATGGTGCCCACCACTTCGCTCCAATCGGCCTGGTCCATTGCGATGGCCAGCGAACTGGCGTGGCCCGGCGCGGTCTTGAGCACCACCAGGTTCTGCGCCACCCGGATGTCTTGCAGGATCTCGGCCGCCACGGTGGCCAGCGACGGCCCGGCCTGCTCGGGAACGATCTGCCGGTAGCCCTCCTGGGTTTTCACCAAACCCAGATCGCGAATGTCGCGGGACAGCGTCACCTGCGCGGCCGGAATGCCGCGCGTCTTCAACTGACTGGCCAGATCTTCCTGCGTGTGCACGTTCCGGGTGCGGATGATTCTGAGGATCTGCGACTGCCGGTAGTTCTTGTTCATATTGGATCAGCGGCTACGGAGCGACTCCACTCTCGCCGCCGCCTCCTTCAGCGCCCTGGCGACCGACTGGGGTCCGGTCCCGCCCAGGATCTCGCGAGTCTTCAATCCGTGTTCGGGCGCCAGCAGCCGCGCCATGTCCGGCGTGAACTCCGGCGCAAAGCGCGCCAGTTCGTCGGTGGTCCAATCGGACGGCTGCCTGCCCTGCCTGACGCTTTCCCGCACCAGGCGTCCGACCAACTGGTGCGCCTGGTGGAACGGCGTCCCGGCGCGCGCCAGGGCCTCGGCCAGGTCGGTGGCCACCACCCAGCTCCGCTCGGTGGCGGCCAGCGGCGTTTCGGGTTTCAACTCCGCCGTCTCCACCACCACGCGCGCCATCTCGAGCGCGCCGCGCAACTGATCGGCCGCCTCGAACAGAGGCTGCTTGTCCTCCTGCATGTCCCGGTTGTAGGTCATCGGCAGACCTTTCATGGTGACGAACAGCGAGGTGAGCGCGCCGAACACGCGGCCGCACTTGCCGCGGATCAGCTCGAGCGAATCCGGATTCTTCTTCTGCGGCATCAGGCTGGAGCCGCTGGTGACGCCGTCGGCCAGATCCAGCCAGCCGAACTCCTCGCTCGAATACAGGATCCAATCCTCGGCCAGCCGGCTCAAATGCAGCATGGCGACGGAGGCGGCGTGCAGGAAATCGAGCAGGAAATCGCGGTCCCCGGCAACGTCCATGCTGTTGCGCGTGATGGCGGAAAACCCCAGGTCCCGGGCGATGGCTTCCCGGTCGAACGGAAACCCCGAGCCCGCCAGCGCGCCGCTGCCAAGCGGCATGACATCGGCGCGCGCGTAAGTCTGTTCGAATCGCTCCCAATCGCGCGCCAGCATCTCGAAATAGGCCAGCAGATAGTGCGGCCAGAGCACCGCCTGCGCCCGCCGCATGTGCGTGTAGCCGGGGATGACGGCGTCCGGGTAGCGGGCCGCCAGGTCCACCAGCGCGGCCATCAATTCGACCACCAGCGCCTGCGCCCGCCGGATCTCGGCGCGCACCCACAGCCGCGTGTCGAGCGAGACCTGCTCGTTGCGGCTGCGGCCGGTGTGGATTTTGTCCGCCACCGCGCCGGCGCGCTCTTTCAACTTGCGAATGACCAGCGTGTGGACGTCTTCGTCCGCCGCGCCGTCATAGAACGCGGGCCCGGCGGCCTGTTCGAGAATCGCCGCGAACGCTTCGACAATTTGCGCGCGCTCGGCCGCGCTCAACACGCCCACGCTCTCCAGCGCCCGCGCGAAAGCCTGCGAGCCCGCGATGTCGGCCTCGATCAGCCGCCGGTCGAACGACAGCGATTCGCTAAAGCGCTCGAAGACCTCCGACGGCCCGGTCTCGAATCTGCCACCCCAAAGTTTCATCTATGTTTATCCGTGGCTAATCTGTGCTCTCACCTTGATCGGCAGCCCGATCAGGTTGATGAAGCCCAGCGCGTCCTTCTGATCGTATTCGGCGCCCATGGTGAAGCTGGCGATGTTCAGCGAGTACAGCGAATAGGGCGATTTGCGGCACACCGGTTCCAGGTTGCCCTTGTACAGGCGCAGCGTCACCTCGCCGGTGGTGGTCTGGCTGACGGTCTCGAAAAATGCGTCCAGCGCTTCCCGCAGCGGCGTGAACCAGAAGCCGTTGTAGACCAGTTCGGCGTAGTCCAGCGCCAGCTTCTGCTTGAAGTGCAGCGTGCCGCGGTCCAGCGTCAGCGCTTCCAGTTCCCGGATCGCGGCCATGATCAGCGTTCCGCCCGGCGTTTCGTAACAGCCGCGCGATTTCATGCCGACGAAGCGATTCTCCACCAGGTCGATGCGCCCGATGCCGTGCTGGGCGCCGATCCGGTTCAGCGTTTCCAGCACGCCGACGCCGGAAAGATTCTGGCCATCGACCGAAACCGGCCGGCCTTTTTCGAAACCGATAGTCACCTCCACCGGCGTGTCGGGCGCTTCCCGAGGGCTGTTGGTCAGCATCCAGACGCCGTCGGAAGCGGCGTTGGCCGGGTCTTCCAGTTCGCCGCCCTCGTGCGAGATGTGCCAGATGTTGCGGTCCCGGCTGTAGATTTTGGTGGTGGTTTGCGAGATCGGCACGTTGCGCTGGTGCGCGTATTCGATGGCGTCCTCGCGCGAGCGGATGGTCCACTCGCGCCACGGCGCGATCACCGCCAGGTGCGGCGCCAGCGCTTTGTAGGTCAGTTCGAAGCGCACCTGGTCGTTGCCCTTGCCGGTGCATCCGTGCGCCAGGCCGTCGCAACCGGTCGCCAGCGCAACCTCCACCTGCTTCTTTGCCAGCAGCGGCCGCGCGATCGAAGTTCCCAGCAGGTACTTGTGTTCATAGACCCCGCCCGAGCGGACCAGCCGCCACAGGTACTCGGCGACGAACTCCTCGCGCAGGTCCTCGATGTAGACTTCCGAGGCGCCCGTCCGGAGAGCCTTCTGTTCCAGGCCGGTCAGTTCGTCGGCGCCCTGCCCGATGTCGCCGCAAACCGCCACCACTTCGCAACCGTAGTTTTCTTTGAGCCAGGGAATGATGACCGAGGTGTCGAGTCCTCCCGAATAGGCAAGTGCAACTTTCTTGGGCTTGTTCATAAGATCGATTCGCATGTCCTTTGGCCGGGTTTCCCGGCCCTACACCAGCAGCATCAGCAGCAGCGCCTTCTGCGT
>JAUYBU010000202.1 GCA_030693045.1 Bryobacterales bacterium
GTTCGGGGACGGCGTCCCCGAGTCCGTCAAGCCTCCGTTTCCCTATTTCGTCCGGCGGACGCTACGATGCGGCGTGCCGAGGTGCGCCTGCCGTGTCCACCGATCTGTCCGGTCTACCCACACCAAACAGCGAAGAGCCCCTTAAGGGAGATAAGCTCCAGACCTCGGTCCGGCTGCCCAAGCGGGCCAAGGACTCCTTCATCGCCGATGGCTGGAAATCGTCGAAAGGATTGTCAAGCGACGTACAAGACAAGGACGACAAGGAAAAGGAACCACAGGGTCTGGCGAGTTGCGATGGCGATGGGCTGACGGTCTACGAAGAGTATCGCGGATTCATCGAGAACGGCAAGCACATTGAGGGAAACCTGGACAAGAAGGACTTCTTCATCCTGAATCTGATCGGGGCCGACGCCGAGCCCGGTATCTGGTGGTTCACCGACTTCACCCAACTGGAAGTACACAAGGACCTGAAGGAAGATGAGATGTCGAAGGATGACAGGCTGATCAACGGGAACTGTGACAAGTGTCCCCATCGGGTCGCACAACACGGAGTCTACATGGAGGAGGTCGCGGGCATGTCGGGAGGGGCGACCGAGATTCTCGATGACAAGCTGCGGGCCCGTCCTGGACTTACCCTCAGGATTGAAATTGCACCCCGGATGGCCGTAGATGCGATCAATCGTGTCAATTTGTCAAGTCTTGACAGACCCTTCCTTTATGACAAAATCGTGGCGCACGAGTTGGGCCACTCGGTGGGTCTGGAGCACCACGGCGAAGGTGACGTAATACAGAAGTTTTCCCTCATCCGGCCTGAGGATCAGCCCGGCCCCGTGCTGGGTAGACCTTACCTCACGGATCGAGGCGGAAACCCGGTGACTCTCCTCGACGAGTACACTGAAATTGACGTTATCGACCGGCTATACAGCGCTTACGTCAGCGCCAGGGCGTACATTCAAGGTCGCAGGGACAGCGGCAACCCCCTTGCTCCCGAGTCGGAGGCGGAAATGGAGCAGGGAACGCTGGTATTGAAATACTCTGTTGGCAGGCCTTCCCAGGAACACAGCGGCGCCGTCGAGTGCATCATGCGGTACAACTATGCTACGGCGTATCCTAAGGAACGAACCCAGTCTCCCCAGGAAGTCTTCTACCTGATTCCGCCGGGCACCGAACCGCTGGGATCCCAGTTGTGCGACACAGCCAGCGGCACGGGAACCAACGCGCCGCGGTGGCCTCAGCCTCGCTTTTTTGGCGCCGCCACGGGCCGAGGGAATTGCAGCAAGTGGGTCTGCGTGAACGACGACATCCCGCCAGGAAGATTATGACCATCCGCCCGATTCTATTCGCTATCGCGCTCTCCGCCTTCGGCCAGACGCCCCGGCCGGAGTTGTCCATCTCGGTGAACGGCCGCCGGAATCCGGAGGTGCGGAGAGGCGCTCCGGTGCTGGTTCGCCTCGTCCTCATGCATTCCGGCCGGCTTAACCGGGCGGCGAATGTGCCCGAACTTCAGCTCGCCCCGCAGGGGAGCGCGTGGGCGGACGCGGTCCGGCTGCGCGTCAGGGACAGGCTCGGCGCCGAGAAGCCATGGGGTTATTCGCTGGTGGTTCGGCCGGAACAGCCGGCCCTGGTTCTGCCACACCGCGCGTGGGTCGCGGTCGAATGGACATTAAGTGAGAGCGAAGGCGCGTTTCTGGAACCCGGCGACTACCAGATTGAGGCGGTCCTGGAAGTGAGCAACTCGCCGGGCTGGAACGGCGAAGCCGTCTCGGTGCCCGCAATCGTTAGGATCACGGAGTCGGCGCAAGCCTCGGAGCCGCAACAGGCGTCCGAGGCTGTGCTCCGGGCGGTGCTGTTGATGCGGAAGGGCGCTACCAGCGAGGCGGTGGTGTTGATGGATGAGTTGCTTCTCAAGCAGCCGAAATCGGTGCGGGCGCTTCAGTTGCGCGCTGAGCTCGCCGAGAAGGCGGGAGACATTCATCTTGCTTTGATGTTCGCGAATCGGGCCCTGGACGCTGCGCAAATGACCTACTCCGATCCCGGGAAGGGGCTCCTCAGTCTGATTCTGCTGCGTGACCGCCTGTACGGGCGGCTGCTGGACCCTCTCGCTCCAACCGCAGGGGTGCTGCCATGAGACCCGCATGGGTTCCGACGACTTTCTCGCTCGGCGCTCTCAGTGGCCCAGTTCCTCAAGCCCCAATCGCTTCCTAGTTCACTGGAAAACCGCGGAGTTCATCTCTGACCTGAGTGTCAAGGGTCGGGTCACGCTCGCCTCATCGTCCCTGCTTGCGGCTTGCAGCGCCGCGCCCCAAGACCGGTCGGAGTTTCTCAGCGGAGCGCCGAGGTCCCTCCCCGCGGCTTTCCGAAACTGCTGAATGGCTCCACACCTGGTGGAACTCGAGTCCGCCGCCGGCACGCAAGCGTCACCGGCTCAAGATAATGATAGTGCAAAATCCATATTCCATTAAGAGACTTACGGACCTGTTAATACCAGTTCGTGCCTGTTCGTGCCGGTTGCCTTGACGCAGCCGAACTGATATAGTTGTTTCCAAATCGGAGCGGGAAGACCGATTGAGA
Source organism: Bryobacterales bacterium (assembly GCA_030693045.1). GTDB lineage: Bacteria > Acidobacteriota > Terriglobia > Bryobacterales > Bryobacteraceae > JACQZT01. The sequence continues at coordinate 2,572 of JAUYBU010000202.1, forward strand.
CGATAGTGACGGCGCCGTCTGGGCTGGAGTGGTTTCCTGGAGTTAGCCCGCCGGCTGGCGACCCCCTTTGAAAGACCCGTGGCGTGCACGGTTCTGGAGCGTATATGGAATCCTACAATAACAATCCCATTCCCACGAATGGGGAACCAATCGAAGTTCAGGACGGGAAGCTGAGCGTTCCCGACCAACCCATTCTGCCGTTCATCGAGGGGGACGGCACCGGGCGCGACATCTGGCGGGCTTCCCGGGTGGTGTTTGACGCGGCGGTCAACCTGGCTTATGGCGGCCGCCGTAGCGTCGCCTGGTACGAGATATTCGCGGGCGAGAAGGCCTTCACCCGATCCAACGAGTGGTTGCCCCAAGGGACCATCGACGCGATTCGAAGATTCCGCGTGGCCATCAAGGGACCTCTGACGACGCCCATCGGCGGCGGGATTCGAAGCCTGAACGTCGCCTTGCGGCAACTGCTCGACCTGTACGTCTGCCTGCGCCCGGTCCGCTACTTCGCCGGCGTTCCGTCGCCGGTGAAGCGCCCCGACCTGCTGGACGTGGTCATTTTCCGCGAGAACACGGAAGACGTCTACGCCGGCATCGAGTGGCAGCAGGGGACCCCCGAAGTCAAAAAGGTCATCGATTTCCTGAACCAGGAAATGGGCCGGAACATCCGCGCGGATTCGGGAATCGGAATCAAGCCCATGAGCGTCGGCGCATCCAAGCGGCTGATCCGGCGAGCCATCCAATACGCAATTGAAAATGGACGCCGCAGCGTCACGCTGGTTCACAAGGGAAACATCATGAAGTTCACCGAGGGCGCCTTCCGCGACTGGGGCTATGAACTGGTCAAGGAAGAGTTCTCCGACGTGTGCGTGACGGAAGCCGAAGCGGGCGCCGGTGTGCCCGCGGGCAAGGTCCTGGTGAAGGACCGCATCGCCGATTCCATATTCCAGCAGGTGCTTTTGCGGCCCGACGAGTACGACGTGCTGGCCACGCCGAACCTGAACGGAGACTACCTGTCGGACGCCTGCGCGGCCCAGGTGGGCGGATTGGGGATGGCGCCGGGCGCTAATATCGGCGACGAGATTGGCGTCTTCGAAGCCACCCACGGCACGGCGCCGAAATACGCCGATCTGGACGTCGTCAACCCCTCCAGCGTCATGCTGTGCGGCGCGATGATGTTCCAGTACATGGGTTGGAAGGAAGTTTCGGCGCTGATCGAGCAGGGGATTGCCGAGACCATACTGCAGAAACGCGTGACCTACGATCTGCATCGCCAGATGGAAGGCGCCGCGAAACTGAAAACCAGTGAGTATGCTGCTGCCATTGTAGAGAACATGGCCGCCCGGACGGCGGCTGCCTGAAGGAGACGACATGAGACCAAAAGTAACGGTAGTGGGATCGGGTAATGTTGGCGCCAGTTGCGCTCTCCGCCTGGCCGACAGAGGGCTGGCCGACGTTGTCCTGGTGGATGTTCTGGACGGTATCCCGCAAGGCAAGGCCCTGGACATTCTCCAGGCCGGCCCGGTCGCGGGAGCCGACGTTAAGGTAACCGGCGCGAACGATTACGAGGCCACGGCGAACTCCGATATCGTGATATTCACGGCCGGTTTTCCCCGTAAGCCCGGAATGAGCCGCGACGACCTGCTGTGGGCCAACTACGACATTGTCAAGGCCACGGTGGAACCGGCGGTGAAGTATTCGCCGAACTCCATCCTGATCGTGGTCACCAACCCGCTGGATGCGATGTGCCACGTGGCCCATGCGGTGAGCGGCTTTCCCAGGCAGCGAGTCATCGGCATGGCCGGCATTCTCGACACGGCCCGTTTTCGCACTTTCATAGCCCAGGAACTGAACGTCTCGGTGGAAGACGTGACGGCCGTGGTCCTGGGAGGCCATGGCGACACCATGGTGCCGCTGGTGCGATACACCAGCGTGGCCGGCATTCCGATCACCGATCTGATGGACGCCGAGACCATTGAACGCCTGGTGAAGCGCACGCGGGGCGGCGGCGCCGAGATCGTCAAGTACCTCAAGACCGGCAGCGCCTACTACGCTCCCTCGGCGGCGACCATCCAGATGGTCGAGGCGATTCTGAAGGACAAGAAGCGCGTGCTTCCCTGCTCGGCGCACCTGGAGGGAGAGTACGGGGTCAACGGCTTGTTTGTCGGCGTTCCGGTCAAACTCGGCGCCCAGGGCATCGAGAAGATCATGGAAATCAAGCTGACCGCGGAAGAAAACGAGGCGCTGCAAAAGAGCGCCGCGGCGGTCAAGGAATTGGTGGACGTGATGAAGCCGAAACTCGACGAGGTGAAATCCGCGGGCAGCGCCGGCTGAGCGCTACGAAGCCGCCGCGGCGCCGAACAGGGAGCCGCGGCGGCGGAGCATCTTAGGTGAACCGGTACTTCTCGGTCTTCTCGTCCCAGTAGATCTTCTTGTCGCGGCGGTACGACAAGGTCGCCATGTGGCCCGGGATGGCGGCGATCTGGCCGACTTCGGGCGGGGCGATCTGCTTGCCCTTGCCGCGAATGGCGTCCAGCCAATTCATGATGTGCGCCTGCACCGCCAGGTTGTCGTTGCCCGGCTTGTCGATGGCCAGTTCCTTGCGCGCGGCGACGCGGGCCGGCGGCTTGCCCGCGAATTTCTCGGGGTAGAAGCGCAGGTTCTGGCGGTTGAGCACTTCTATCGTGCCCTCCTGCCCCATGAACTGCTCGCCGTAGCCGGCCCACTCGTTGCCGAAGAAGCAACTGTAGTTCAGGTGGAACTTGTCGGTGTACTCGTAGATCGCGCTCAGCGTGTCGGGCACTTCCCGGTCGTCGGGCGCGCCCCACTGATAGATGCCGCCGGATGCCATACAGGTGCGCGGCACGGTCTTGCCCAGCACGAAGTTGGAAATGTCGGTCTGGTGCACCAGCAGGTCGGTCGAGATGCCGCCCGAATAGTCCCAGTAGTTGCGCCACTGGAAGTAGCGGCCCTTGTCGAATTGCCGCTTCGGCGCGCCGCCCAGGAAGCGGCCAAAGTCGGCGGTCTCCTGGCTGGCGTCGGCGGGGATCACGTAGCGCCATGCGGCGGGCACCGGGTTGGTGGGCAGGAAGTTGCGATACCAGAAGGCGCGCACGTAGTGGCACTCGCCGATCATTCCTTCTTTCACCATCCTCTTCGCTTCGATGTAGAGCGTGTTCGAGCGGTTCTGCGTGCCGACCTGCACCACCTTGCCGGCCTTCTGCGCGAACTTCACGATCTCGGCGCCCTCTTCGATGGTGTGCGCGATCGGTTTTTCGAGGTAGATGTTCTTGCCCGCCTTCAGCGCGGCCATCGCCATCGGATAGTGCAGGTGCTCGGGCGTGGCGATGATCACCGCGTCCACCGACTTGTCGGCCAGAATCTCCTGGTAGTCGGCGACCGCTTTCGGCGCGCTGCCTTCCTTGGTCTGCACCTTGTCCTTGGCGCGGTTCAGGTTGCCCTTGTAGGTGTCGCAGACCCAGGTGATGGCCACGTTCTCCGGCTTGGCCAGATACATCATGTCCATCAGGTAATTGCCGCGGCCGCCGCCTCCGATCACGCCGAGGTTGGTCTTGTTGTTCTGCCCGAGGGCGGAAATGACAGCCGGACCGGCCGCCATCGCGGCCCCGGCCGTATTGCGAAAGAAATTTCTCCGGGAGAGATCTTCGGACATAAATGCTCCTGTAACTGAAAACATCAGAGTACCGAGTTCCAGCCTATCAGGCAGCCTCAGCTTCCGCAATCCGCGGGGTCGGCCGTGAGCGCGGCTCTTCATCAAGCGAGTACAGCCAATCTGCCCGCGGGCCCCGGCGGATACCGGGCGCCGGCGCCGCTCTACGAGAACATCCAGTGCGTCAGTTCGTGGCGGCGCTGCCACAAACTGCGCGGGCTGAGCATCCCCCGGATTATGCCGCAACAGGTAGGCAATGGCGCGCGGGTCGCGATGCACTACCCGGGCCAGATCGCCCGAAGCACGTTCGAGATCCGCCACTGAATCGGTCCACCCCAGCTTCACCCACGGAACGGTTCCGTCCAGAGTCCAGTCTCCCTGCATTTGGCCGCTGGCTTTCATATCCGTGTAGACTTTCGTGCCGGGAAGAGGGTAAAGGTAGGGGATCGACGCAATATCAGGCGGTTCCTCTTGAGAAACTGTCTGGTCTCTTCCAGCGTTTCGAGCGTCTCCGCGGGCATGCCGATCATGATGTCGGCGGTACAGAAAATCCCCACTTTGTTCGTCAGCTTGATGGCCCGCTCATTCAATTCGACCGTCGTCCTCTTGTTCATCGAATCCAGGACTCTCTGCGAGCCGGACTCGATGCCATACACGATTTGCCGAACGCCGCACGCTTTTAGCTTGCGCAACAGTTCCTCGTCCACTACATTGACCCGGCTGCGGACCTTCCGCCGGAAGCGGTACTTGCCCCCGATCAGAGCGTCGGCAAGGGCGAAACACCGCTTCTTGTTCGCCGTAAAGGCGTCATCCATGATGTGGACTGCCCGGACTCCGCGCGATTTCAGAACGTCGAACTCGGCCATCACCGAGTCCACGCTGCGGAACCGGTACGCTCGCTCGACTTTGAAACAGAAACTGCAATCGAACGGGCAACCCCGGCTGGTGATCATCATGTCCAGCGACCGGGGCTCGGTCAGGTAGGTGTACATCCCCTGACGGTAGTAGCGATCCAGAAACGCGCGGTCGGTTACCGGCAAAGGATTCAGATCGGGGATCCAATCCCGTTCGTTTACCTGCACGACGCCATCCGGGTCGCGCCAGATCAGCCCTTTGACATCCGCCGGCTGCCACCGATCATCTCGGCGAGTTCGACGACGCAGTGATCGCACTCGCCCTGCATGCCGTAGTCGAACTGCGGCATGTTATCGAGAGTCCACACAGGCAGCACGGTGGGGTGATACCCCCCGATCACCATTGCCGCCTCCGGAACCGCTTCGCGGAGCCGGGTTGAAATCCGATGCAATGACGCCACGTAGGGTGTGAAGCATGACATCCCGACCATGCCGGGCCGGAAATCGCGGATCTCGCGGAAGTACTCGTCGATCCCGGCGTGCGTGCCGGTGTAGTCGAAAACTCGCACCTCGTATCCCGCCCGGGCCAGATTGGTGGCCAGCACGCACAGATGAAGGGGCGGGTATCTGCCGAACACCCTACCCTCCTTCACGTCGTAGGTAACTAGGGCAATTCGCAGCTTCGGCGAAGGGTGGGCGGAGGATGCCGTCGCCGCGCTGCCGCCTTGCTCCGGCTGGTCGGACAGAATCATGAATGGTCGCCTTCTCGAGTGCCGATTCTAAGGATTCCAAGGGAATCCACAGCCAAGAAGCGAACCCCCATGTTGAATATTCAAGCACGGTGGCGGGTGGTGCTGCAACTTTCGGCGACGGCCGATTGGCAGGGCGGACAAATGGAAAGACCCCGGTGCGTTATCTTCAAATGGCGGCAGTTGGAGCCGGCGATTATCGCAGCATCGGTGAGTTGGGGCCAGCGGCATTCGCTTTCGCCGCGGGTTGTCGAGGAGTCGCCGATCGAGTGTGGCGCGCCGTCGGGCCATGCCGCCGGGCCGCGCCGCCGGGCCACACC
>JAUYBU010000285.1 GCA_030693045.1 Bryobacterales bacterium
AGCAGTTCGACGGCCAGCGGCTTGGCCAGCGCCGCGTCGGCCCCCAGCACGGTGGCCATCTTCAGGTAGGGCCCCTCGAGTTTCCCCGAGATGGCGATGATTCCAATGTCCGGGATCTCCTTGCGCAGGGCCCGAATGGTCTCGATCCCTTCCTGCTCCGGCATCACCAGGTCCGTGATCACCAGGTCCACGCCTCCCTCCCGCGCTCGCCTGAGCGCCTGCTTTCCGTCCTCCGCCTCGATTACTTCGTAGCCTCCCTGCTCCAGCGTCGCCCGCAGAGAACCGCGCACCCCGGCTTCGTCGTCGGCAACCAGGATGCGGCCAAGAGGCTTCGGCGGCCCCAGCACTTCCCGCACCCTGGCGGCCAACTGCTCGGGGCTGAACGGCTTCTGAATGAACTGAGCGCCTTCCTCCAGAACCCCGTGGTGCACGATCACGTTGTCGGTGTAGCCGGACATGAACAGCACCTTGATTCCGGGCTGGAGCTTCTCCAGCCGGCCGGCCAGTTCCGGGCCGCCGACCTTGGGCATCACCACGTCGGTCAGCACCAGATCGATGCGCCCACGCTCCGGCTCGAACATCAACAGCGCCTGGGCGGCGCTGCCGGCCTGGATGACCCGGTAGCCGTAGGCCTTCAGAACCGTGACCGCGTATTCGCGGACTTCCGCCTGATCCTCCACCACCAACACGGTCTCCTCTCCCCCCAGCGCGGCGGCGGCTTCCGATTGACTCACCGGGGCGGCGTCCTCCACGCTCGGCAGATAGACCCTGAACGTCGTCCCCTGGCCCGGTTCACTGTAGACCTGGATGTGGCCGCCGCTCTGCGCCACGATGCCCTCGACCATCGACAGCCCCAGTCCGGTCCCTTTGCCGGCTCCCTTGGTGGTGAAGAACGGCTCGAAGATCTGCCGCCGCGTCTCGGGGTCCATGCCCACGCCGGTGTCGCTCACCGCCAGCAGGACGTAGCGGCCCGCGCGCGCTTCCGGATGCGATCGGGCATAGCTCGAATCCAACTCGGCGACATCGGTCTCGATCAGCAGTTTGCCGCCCTGCGGCATGGCGTCCCTGGCGTTCACCACCAGGTTCATAATCACCTGCTCGATCTGGTGCGGGTCGGCGTGGACCATCCCGGCCTGCTTGCTCAACTCGACGCGCACCTGGACATCTTCGCCCACCAGGCGCTCGAGCATCGGCCGCATCTCGCCCACCACGCGGTTGAGATCGAGCACGCGCGGCTCCAACACCTGCTTGCGGCTGAAAGCCAGCAGTTGCGAGGTCAGTCCCGCAGCGCGCTCCCCGGCCTTGTGAATCTGCTCGATGCTGGCCCGGAGCGGGTCGGCGGCGTTCAATTTGCCGAGCAGCAACAGACTGTAGCCGTTGATCACCGTGAGCAGGTTGTTGAAATCGTGGGCCACGCCCCCGGCCAGGCGCCCGATGGACTCCATCTTCTGCGCCTGGGCCAGCTTTGCTTCGGTAAGCTTGCGCTCGGTGATGTCGAATGCATAGTGCATGTAGAGATCTTCGGAGACGGGAATCCAGTGGGCATCCCAGACCACACCTTGATGTTCAACCTCCAGGTGTTGCTCCTCACCCGTGGCCCATACTTGGGGAGCGAGGCACCACGGGCACGGCGCATCCCGCCCGGCCCAGGTTGCGAAGCAGGTCGTGCCCGGAACCGCCCCGATCCTAACCGCCGCCCGGTTGGAGGCTACAATCTCTCGGGAGTGCGGCCTCATCAGGAGAGCCACGGTGGGCATGCTGTCGAGGAGAATCTGGGTCAGCGCCGAGGCTTCGCGCAGCGCTTCCTCGGCTCGCTTGCGCCCGGTGATGTCCTGAATGAAGCCAATCACTTTGCGGTGTTCCGGATCCGCCTTTCCAACCGCATGAACCGATCGAAGATTGCCTTTAGCGGTGATGATTTCCAATTCCAGGTCAAACGGCTCGCCATGCTGGATGGCGCGCTCGACGGCCCGTTCAATAATCGGTCTGGACCCGGGTGCGTAGAAATTGACTCCTTTGCTCAGGGTCGGCTGGTAGGCCATATCCACTTCGTGGATCTGGTAGGCCGCTTCGGTCCACACCTGTTCTCCTGTGTCGATATCCAATTCCCAGCCACCGACGTTTCCCATCCTCTCGGTCTCGGCGAGCAAACGTCGGTTTTTTTCCAGCGCCTCTCTTGCCCGCTCGATGGCATCGCCGGTGCGGCGGGCGGTCCAGCCGGCGATGGCAACGATCAGGACACAGGCCAGCAATGCCGTCAGCGAGTGCCACAGGGCCGGATTCAGAGACGCCACAGCCGGCTGCATGACGTCCAGCCAGCCTGCCAGGAGAATGAGCGCCAGCATCGCCGGGAGGAAGGCGCGCAGGAGCAGGCCGCGCATGGAATCGCCGCGCCAGGCGCGCGCCGCCGGCACTCCGGGCAGCGCCAAACCGATCTGCCCCGCGCCTATCAGCACGAAGGCCAGGGCGGTGGGCAACGCCACCGGAATGGTGACGCCCCCATACAACAGCGGCGCGCCATATGCATACCCGACTACAACCACCAGGTTGATCGCGGCGGCCGCAAGCGCGAGCAGGGCCGCCAGGGAGGCGGCAAAGCGCCACCGGGCAGCGCGAAGCAGGAGCATGAGCGCTCCACTTTCAAGAAGAAACGACGCGGCCGTCAGAGGCGACATTCGGCCCAGCGGGATGTGGCCAAATAGTTCGTTGGTCCGGGCCAGCGTCCGCTCGACGCCGGAATCGAAGCCGGTGGCGAATTGCGCCAAAGCCAGCAGCCCCAGCCCGGCGGGCAGTCCGGCGGAGGCCAGCGCAAAGAGGCGGCCCAGCCGGGGCCCGAACCAGCGCGCATGGCTGAAGAGGCCGCCACCGAGAAATAGGAACGCCAGCGCGGTGCTGGGCGCCATCGGGATGGCTCCGCCCCACTGCCCCGCCAGAAGACGCGCGCCCCCCAGCCAACCCGCCAAAGCCAGCATCGCGATGCCGCAGGCTGCCCCGGCGCATCGCTGGGCCAACCGTCGCGCTTGTGCCCCCGGGTCAGCGTTCCCGCCGGCAAATTGATTCCGCAACGCCCCTTCCACGTGCCGTGGCACATGGGCGGCATGGTTGTGTTCAGTGGTTTTTGCAGTCACCTTGCACCTCCTGGAGGTTTTGGCGGCGTGGCGATCCGCGTCAGGCCTTCCGCCGCGACGCCAGAACCTCGGCAACCCTGGCCAGCAGCAGTTCGACGGCCAGCGGCTTGGCCAGCGCCGCGTCGGCCCCCAGCACGGTGGCCATCTTCAGGTAGGGCCCCTCGAGTTTCCCCGAGATGGCGATGATTCCAATGTCCGGGATCTCCTTGCGCAGGGCCCGAATGGTC
>JAUYBU010000293.1 GCA_030693045.1 Bryobacterales bacterium
CACCCCAGCCTCCTTCTGCTGGCCATCCTTGCTGTCGGCAAGCAAGTAATACGGAAAGCGGGCTCCCATAACGCGAGCGCGAGCCAGCGCGAGAGCGACGCGAGACGTGTCGATCGTGATCCAGCGGCGCCCCCACTGTTCGGCGACGTAGGCGCTTGTGCCAGAACCGCAGGTGGGGTCAAGAACTAGATCTCCGGGATCAGTTGTCATAAGGATGCACCGCTGTATAACGCGTTCGACAGTCTGAACCACGTACACTTTGTTTTGCTCAGACCTCACATCCATCCAGAAGTTGTTTAGCGGGAGCTGATCAAAGTCAGTCCAAAACTGCTTGTAGATTCGGCTTGGATCGAGAAGGGGATCGAGGAGTAACCGATTCGCCTTACAAAGCCGCACCATCCCCGAGAGAATTGTCTTCCAGTTGCGGTGGGCTCCCGAAGAGAAAGTCAGTTGCTGAAATCCAAAACTGCCCGTTGTATTGGCGCGCACGCCTGGCGAGACGGCGGAGTTAGTCCTGAAGAGGCGTGCCTTTTCGATCAACGGAGGTGTCGCCTGCTCCCCCGGCGTTAACCGGCGAACGCCTCCGGTTTCGTCCTCGATCCAACGGAATTCTCCGCGGACCTCTTCGTCAAGGAGTTTTGCTGACCAGAGTCTTCGGTACTTTGTCTTATCGATGTTTCGCGCATACCACAAGAGATAGTCGAACGTACTGGCAATGAGGCGACTGGTGAGCCCCGTGGTCTTTGAGAAGACTATTTCGCCGCAGAAGTTATCGACGCCAAACACCTCACCGAGCAGTCCACGAATGAGGTGTACGTTCTAATCTGAGATCTGCACTAAGATCGATCCCGAGTCAGCCAACAGATCCCTGGCAACAGTTAGCCTATCCCGCAAATACGTGAGGTACGAATGAATGCCGTCGCGCCATGTATCCCGGAACGCCTTGACCTGCTCCGGTTCGCGCGTGATATGGTCAACGTTCCCATCCTTCACTTCCCGGATGGTCGTGGACCACTGAAAGTTGGAGTTGAATCTGATCCCATACGGCGGATCGATGTAAATGCACTGGACCTGCCCCCGCAACCCTTCTCGCTCCGCCAGTGACGCCATCGCCTGCAGGCTGTCGCCGAGGATCATGCGATTGGTCCAGTTGGCGTCGTGCTGATAGAACTCGGTCTTGGCGTTCCCCTCGGGCAGGCCGTTGAAGTCGGCGAAGAGGTCGAACTGGTCCTGCGCGGCCTTGTGGTCGGCTGCGCTGCGACGCAGCAGGTCGTCAATCAGTACCTTGGGGTGGACTTTCTCCTGGATGTAGAGCGGCGGCGCGTGCGTTACCAGATCGGACCAGTCCTGCTCGTCCTTGCCGCGCCAGACCAGTTGCGGGTCCAGGTCCCGGTTCCGGCGCTCATAGGCCACGCGAATGGGGCTCTGCTCCTCCTTGTGCATCACGGACTGGAATTCGGCGGTAGGAATATTCTTACGCGAAGCCTCCTCGTGAGTGAGTGTTGCGACGGTCTTGTTTTTCTCCGGTTTCAGTGTTTTCTTTGCCATGCGGAGCCTTACGCCGTAGTCGCCTGCGCGGAGACGGATTCGATCATCTTGTTGAATTCGGATTCGACCTTGGCTTTGAAGTCGGCTTGGATCTGGTAGGCGTCCGTGAACTCTGCGAACGCCCAGCGGCCGTACTGGCCATTATTATTCACTCCCGGCACCCAGTAGGTTTCCATGGTGAGCTTTTTGTCCTTGGCGTCTTCGCGCCGGTAACCTTTGATTTCGACGATCAGATGCAGCAAATCATCATTACCGTGTCCGTCATCCACCAGCACGATGAAATCCGGGAGGTACTTGCGCGTCTCGGAGCCGTAGCGGTAGGGCACCTCCAGACCCAGGTTGTGGTTCTTGGCGTAGGCCCTCACCTGCGGGTGCGATTCAGCAACGCGACAAAACTCGGCTTCCCAGTCGCTATCGAGGATCACCCAGTTGATGTGGCACCGGCGCGCGTCAGTCTCCCAACGATCCCTTCGGGACGTGGGGAACTTGACGTGGGCGGTGGAGCCCGTGGGGTTGTAAGGATCGAGCACGGCCTTGATAGGGCTGGCGCCTACCAACGAACGGGTGATTGCAGCCGTGATCCGTTCGCACGCCATGTTCCCCAGGTCCGGGTACAAGAGCTGGGCTGGCTTGGTGCCGCCCTTGCACACCAGGCAGGTGTCGAGCCACTGCTTGGTGATCCGCTTGAGTTGCCCGAACAGGTGTAGCTTGGGGTCTTCTCCCGCGTCACGCCACTTGGTGTAAACCAGCCGTTTGGTCAGGTGGAAAAGCACCGTGGATATCCGCATGTCATCCAGGTGTTCCATGGTGAGTTCGACACCCTCGCCAATGATCCCTTCGTTCTTCGTGATGGAGGGGCCGACCAGGTCGGGGGTCAGTTCCAGGATGGAATCGTCATTGAACTCGGCGGTGAGGCGTTCCTCGGGCAGTTCCACCCGGTAGCCCGCGACGCGTGGGAACCGTATTTCAAGGGCATCCCGGTCGGGCCGGATGGCTTTCACCGGGATTGTCTTGCGGGGCGGCTGCACCGGGGCGATAACCGGTTTCGCCGTGAAATCGAATGGAATCCCCAGCACGTCCGCATATTCCACGTTGAACTTGTTGTCTTCGTTCAACTCGTAGGACTGGCGGCGAAGCGCCCGGCCGATGACCTGTTCGCAGAGGAGCTGCGTGCCGAAAGCTCTCACGCCGAGAATGTGGGTCACCGTGTTGGCGTCCCAGCCCTCCGTGAGCATCGAAACCGAAACGACGCATCGGATCGATTCGCCGAGGCGGCCTTGTTTGCCCACGGTGTTCATCACTTCCCGGAGCAGTTCCTGATCGGTGATGTTCTCGGCCTGCTGGCGGTCGCCGGTGCGCTCGATGATCTCGCGCCGAAAGCGCTCGATCTCGTCGGCCGCCATGGCGCGAAAGTTGTCGTCGAGCGCGTCGCCGGATTCGATTTCTTCGCTGTCGATCAAGAGCGTGCGGGGCCGGGGGATCGGGTTGTCGTACTCGTCGAAATTGCGGAACAGCTCCAAGCGTCCGTTGACAACATTGCTCGATCCATCCTCGTTCAAGCGCTGAAAGCCTGAGATGTAGTCGTAGACCAACTTGGATATGGACGTGTTTTGACAGACCACAATGAAGCAGGGAGCGACCCGGACCCCTTGTCTGGTCCACTCTTCGTAGGTTTTTTGATAGTGTCCATACAAGGCATCCAGAGCGGTTATCAGAGTCGTAGGCAGGCTGAGGGGATCCAGGGTGCCGGCTTTGCCTCGGCCCTTCTTGGGCATCTTCGTCCGAATGTGCTCCCAGAGGTTTCGGAACTTCGGCGTGTCCCCGCCGGGGATATTATCCGCCACCGGCACCCGGGGCAGCTTGACGATTCCGCATTCGATAGCATCCATCAGAGAGAAATCGCTCATCGTCCA
>JAUYBU010000300.1 GCA_030693045.1 Bryobacterales bacterium
TCGAACCAGAAAGACGGGAATATGGGTGATTCGCAGAGCCGGGCTGGAAGTGACCAGATCGGCGAAAGGGAATTCATCCATGAAGTCTTGAAGCAGCTTTCGGTCTTCCACAAGATGCGGCTTGGGAATGTACAGCGACTCGGAGGGGAGCTGTTGCGCCTCCAGTTCCATTCCAGCCATGGCTAGCCCGCTCAGCATATCGCGTCGTTTCATATCGGTGTTCTAAGCCTATCACTACCGTTCCCAAGAACCTAAGACCTCGGGCGGGCCGCTTGCGCCCCGGCTCCCGGTGCGGTCTGATGTCTGTTGGGGGACTCCTCATGAATCGACCCGTTGTGTCTCGCCGCGCGTTTGCCGGCGCGGCGGTGGCTTCTTCGCTGGCGCGTGTCCGGGGCGCTAACGAACGCCTCTCGGTGGGCCTCATCGGCGTTGGCGGTCGCGGTCAGTACGACCTGGGCGAGATCGTCAAGTGCAAGGACCTGAACGTGGCCGTGACGGCTATCTGCGATGTCTGGCGGCCGAACCGCGAGCGCGCCGCGGCGCTCGCCGCCAAAGCCTTCGGCGCCAAGCCCAAGGAAACCGCCGACTACCGCGAGTTGCTTTCCTGGCGCGACGTCGACGCGGTGATCATCGCCACGCCCGACTCCGGTCACAGCAGGATTCTCGAAGATTCGGTCAAGGCCGGCAAGGACGCGTATTGCGAAAAACCGATGGGCGTGGAATTCCGCGAGGCCAAGTCCGCCTTCCTGGCGGTGAAGCAGGGCCGGCAAGTTGTGCAGATCGGAACTCAGCGCCGCAGCGAGGGGCCCTACCTGGCCGCCGCGAAGCTGATGCACTCCGGCATCCTCGGCCAGGTGACGCGCGTCGACATGGCGGTCGCCTTCCAGGAGCCTCGCTGGCGCCGGGACCACCACAACGTCCAGGAGGCCGACGTGGCCTGGAAGGAGTTTCTCTTCAACCGCCCGCAACGCCCCTTCGAGGCGCGGCGCTTGCGGGAATGGCAGCTCTTCCGCGACTACACCAACGGCATTGCCGGCCTGTGGATGTGCCACTTCATCGACCAGGTGCACTGGTTCCTGGAGGACCCTTACCCGGCCGGCGCGGTGGCCAACGGCGGCGTGTTTCTCTGGAAGGACGGGCGCGAGACCTCGGACGTCTTTCACGCGCTGCTGGATTACCCGAAAGGTTTTCTGGTCAGCTTCGCCATGAGCCTGACCAACGCCGCCGGCAACCGGAATCTGTGGCACGGCACGCGCGGCACCCTGGATCTGGACAACTGGACGATTTCGGGCGACGGCGCCAGGGGGCCGGACCGTCTGGAGCGCGCGATCAAGATCGAACCCGAGCCATCGACCTCGCACATGCGCAATTTTCTCGAATGCGTGCGAACGCGCCAGACCCCGCGCTGCGACATCCAGGCCGGCTTTTCGCACGCCGTGGCCGGCTGCATGGCTTCGACGGCGCTGGAAACCGGCCGCAAGGTGCGCTTCGATTCGGCCAAGCTGGAACTGGTCTAGCAAGGTCCACGGCGACCGGTCCAACCAGAGAACGGCATTTCGGAGACGCTGTCCATCGCGCGATTTGCGCAAGCTGCGCCGGCACGACCCGGACTGGCGCCCGAGGCGGCCACTTGAGATCATAGTCGAGGAGATCGCCCGAAGCTGGGTGGATCGTCTATCGAAATGAGAATCCTGATCACCGGTGTTTGCGGGTTTGTCGGAAGCCGCCTGGCCGAGGCGCTGATCGAGCGGCGTCACGGGATCGAGATCTTCGGAGTGGACAATCTGAGCCGCCCGGGCTCGGAGACCAACCGCCCCTGGCTGAAACGGCTGGGTGTGAGAGTTTGTCACGGCGACCTGCGGCAGGCAAGCGATCTGGAATCGTTGCCATCGGCGGATTGGGTCGTCGACGCGGCGGCGACTCCCAGCGTTCTGGCCGGCGTGGACGGCAAGATCAGCACCCGCCAGCTTTTCGAGCACAACCTGGCCGGCTCCTGCCAGCTTCTGGAGTTCTGCAAGGCGCGCCAGGCCGGGCTCATCCTGCTCAGTTCCAGCCGCGTGTATTCGATTCCCGCGCTGGCCCGGCTGCCGCTGGTGATCGAGAACCGGAGCTATAGGCTGGATCTGTCCCAACCGCTGCCCACGGGGGTCTCCGAACACGGGATCGGCCCGGAGTTTTCGACCCAGCCGCCGATTTCTCTGTACGGCAGTTCCAAGCTCGCCTCCGAGATTATCGCGCTGGAGTACGGCGCCAGCTTCGGGTTTCCGGTGTGGATCGACCGTTGCGGAGTGCTGGCGGGCGCCGGCCAGTTCGGCACGCCGGATCAGGGAATCTTCGCGTATTGGATCAACGCGCATCTCGGCCGCGTGCCCCTGCGCTACATCGGGTTTGGGGGCCACGGACATCAAACCCGGGATCTGTTCCACCCGCGCGATTTGGCCGCGCTGACGCTGTCGCAGATGGATTCCAGTCGCGCCGGTGGCCGCCGCGTCTACACCGCCGGCGGCGGCCCGGGCAGTTGCCTTTCGCTGGCGGAGTTGACGGCCTGGTGCGATGCCCGCTTCGGCCGCCATGAACCCGCCTCCGATCCCAGCGCGCGACCCTTCGACGTTCCCTGGGTGGTGATGGACAACCGCGAGGCGCGCGCGGACTTCGACTGGTCGCCCGCCCTGCGGGCCGACGAGATTCTGGAGGAGATCGCCATCCACGCCGCCGATCACCCCGATTGGCTGGCCCTCAGCCAGGCGTTATGAGCGAACTACCCGGCCCTCTGGGCAAGGAAAATCCGCTGTCGCTGCTGTCGGTGGTCATCCCGGCGCGCGACGAGGAAGACTGCATCGTCCCGGCCGTCGAGCGTCTGCACCTGGAACTGCGCCTGGCAGGCGTCCCGCACGAGATTGTGGTGGTGGATGACGGGAGCGCCGATCGCACCTGGCCACTCCTGGAGGATCTGGCCCGGCGCATCCCGGAGCTGCGCCCCATTAAGAACTCCTGCCCGAACGGGTTCGGCCGCGCCGTCGTCCGCGGTTTCGACCAGATGAAGGGCGACGCGGTGGTGATCATGATGGCCGACGAATCCGACGACTGCCGCGACGCCGTCAGGTATTGGATGGTGTTGAACCAGGGCTGGCACGCCGTCTTCGGCTCGCGCTTCATTCGCGGCGGCGGCGTGACCGGCTATCCCCGCTTCAAGCTCTTCCTCAATCGCCTGACAAACCATTTCCTGCGCTTTCTGTTTCACGTCAAGCTCAACGATTTCACTAACGCGTTCAAGGCCTACCGCCGCGTCACGCTCGACGGTTGCCGGCCGTTCCTGTCGCCACACTTCAACCTGACCGTCGAACTGCCGCTCAAGACCATCGTGCGCGGATACTCCTGGACCGTCGTCCCCATCACCTGGCGCGGCCGCCGGCAAGGCACGTCGAAACTCAAGTTGAAGGAAATGGGCAGCCGCTACCTGTTCATCACGCTCTACTGCTGGCTCGAGAAGTACTTCAGCCGGGGCGACTACCGGTTGAAGTAGGGGAGCCGGTCAACCCAACAGGCTGCCGAGCGCCAGGCCCAGTTGCGGGTAACGGAATTGGAATCCACCCGCTTCCGCCGCGGCGGGGACCACTCGCTGGCTGCCCAGAAGCACCTCGGACATCTCGCCGTAAAGCAACCGGAGCGCGAACGCGGGAACCGGCAGGAACGCCGGACGGCCCAGCGCGGCCGCCAGGCTTTCAGTAAACACCGCATTGGTCACCGGGTTGGGCGCCGTCGCGTTCACCGGCCCGCGGAGCGCCGGGAAGTCGATGGCGTAGCGGATCAGCGCGATCAGATCGCCGGCGTGAATCCACGACATCCACTGATCGCCCGAGCCAAG
>JAUYBU010000320.1 GCA_030693045.1 Bryobacterales bacterium
CGGCGCGCGCCTGATCCAGTGCAACCAGCGGCTTCAGGAGGCGCAGGCCGAGGTCGAGCGCCTCTACGCCCGCTGGGCGGAACTCGAGTCCAAGCTCGGCTGAACCCGCGTCCCCTTCACCTTCGGCAAGGTGATACATTGTTTATCCGTGTTCATCCGCGGCTACTTTTTCCTGGAGGCATCCGCTGGTCATCGATGCCTCCAGGAAAAAGTAGCCGCGGATGAACGCGACTAAACAATGATAGCGGCTTGTGTCGCCTTGCCGAGGGTGAGGGAGGCTTCCGCCGCCGGTCCCGAAGCGGGCGCGGCCCGAAGGGGCTTTCAGCCGAGCTTGGACTCGAGTTCCGCCCAGCGGGCGTAGAGGCGCTCGACCTCGGCCTGCGCCTCCTGAAGCCGCTGGTTGCACTGGATCAGGCGCGCGCCGTCGCAGACCACCTCCGGCGAGGTCATCTCCCGCTGGACGGCGTCGAGCGCGCTCTCGGCTTCGAGAATGCGCGCTTCCATTGTGTCCCACTCGCGCTGATCGTGATAGGAGAGTTTCCTCTTCGCTGCCGCCGCGGAGGGTTTCGAATCCGCCGGTCTTTCCCGCGCCGCCGACTTCGCCCGGGCCTGTTCGGCCAGCCAGGTCTCCCACTGCGAGTAGTCCGCGAAAATGCCCGCGCCGCCTTCGCCGTCCAGGCCGATGACCACCGTGGCCAGGCGGTCGAGCAGATACCGGTCGTGCGTCACCAGCACCAGCGCGCCGGAAAAATCGGCCAGGCTTTCCTCGAGCACCTCGAGCGTCGGGATGTCCAGATCGTTGGTCGGCTCGTCGAGCAGCAGCACGTCGGCCGCCTGCAGCATCAGCCGCGCGATCAGCACGCGCGCGCGTTCGCCGCCGGAAAGCTGCGCGACGGGGACTTCCAGTTGCTCGGCCGAAAACAGAAACCGTTTGGCCCAGCCGGCCACGTGCAGCGGCCGTCCGCGGTACACCACCAGGTCCCCTTCCGGCGCCAATGCCCGCCGGAGCGAGACGTCCGGATCGAGACTCTCGCGGTTCTGCTCGAAGTAGACCACCCGCAGGTTGTCGGCGTGGCGGATGACGCCCGCCGCCGGCTCGAGTTCGCCCGCCAGCATCCTCAGCAGCGTGGTCTTGCCGCTGCCGTTGGGGCCGACCAGGCCCAGGCAAACGCCCGGCGCGAGCGTCAGGTTGAGGTTCTCGAACAGCGTTCGACCGGCGGCGCGGGCGGCCACGCTCTCCGCCACCACCAGGCGTTTGGTCTTGCGGTCGGTGGCCGTGAAGTCGATCCCGGCGACGGAGCTGGCATTGCGCGAGGAAACCTCGGCGAGCTCGGCAATGAGCCGCCCGGCCTGGTCGATGCGGGCGCGAGACTTGGACGTGCGCGCCTTGGCCCCGCGCCGCAGCCATTCGATTTCGCGATCGACCCGGTTGGCCAGCGACTCTTCCAGTTTTTGCTGCGCCGCCAGAAACTCCTCGCGCCGCTCCAGGAACTCGCTGTAGTTTCCGGGAACGACGAAAACGCCCTCCGGGTAGGTTCGATTCAACTCGCCCAGGCGCGTCGAGACGTTCTCCAATAAATAACGGTCGTGGCTCACGAACACCGACGCGAAGGTTCCGGACTTGAGCAATTTTTCGAGCCAGCCAATACCTTCCAGGTCCAGGTGGTTGGTGGGTTCGTCGAGCAGCAGAAGGTCCGGGGCCCTGACCAGTTCGCGCGCGATGGCGAGCCGTTTTCGCCAGCCGCCGGATAGTTCGTCGGTCAGTGCGCCGGGATCCTGAAAACCGGTTTTACCGAGCGTGACATTGATGCGCGCCTCGTGCTCGCCCGGCTGGAGCGGCAATCCCGCGATGGCCCGCTCGAGCACTTCGGCCACCGTGACGCCCGAAGGGAACGTGGGTTCCTGCGGCACGTAGCCGGCGCGAGCCTGCTTGCGGAAGGAGACCTCGCCTTCATCGGGTGTGTCGCTGCCGGCCAATATCCGCATCAGCGTGGTTTTGCCCGCGCCGTTGGGACCGATCAGGCCCAGGCGTTCGCCGTCGGAAACGGTGAGGGAAACGCCGCGAAACAGCAGTCGCGAGCCGAAGGACTTCGAGAGCGAATTGGCGGTCAGCAGTACGGCCATGTGGGCCGGCGCTCAATCGGTGATCTCAATCGAGGGGCCCTGGCCCGCCGATTGAAGCACCCGCTCGACCACGCGCCGCGCCATCTCGATGAACTCCGCCGCGTGAGGATCGTCCTTGTGGCGTAGCGCGACCGGTTCGCCTGTGTCGCCGCCGGCTCGAATCTCGGGATCCAGCGCGATCTCGCCCAGAAAGTTCACGCCCATCGTCTCGGCCGTCTTCCTGCCGCCGCCGTAACTGAACACGTCGATGCGCTCGTGGCAGTGCGGGCAGGTGAGATAACACATGTTCTCGACGATGCCGAGCAACTCGACGCGCACCTGCCGGAACATCGCCACCGCCTTGCGCGCGTCTTCAAGCGACACGTCGGACGGCGTGGTGACCACGATGGCGCCCGCCAGCGGCGCGCTCTGGATGAGTGAAAGCTGCACGTCGCCGGTGCCCGGCGGCAGGTCGATGATCAGATAGTCGAGCTGGCCCCAATCGACGTTGCGCAGAAACTGCTGGATGACGCTGTGCAACATGGGCCCGCGCCAGATCAGCGGCTTGTCGCCGGGGCTGAGAAAGCCCATCGACATAAGTTTGACGCCGAAGCGCTCCAGCGGCTGGATGCGCTCTTCGATGGCGTAGGGCGTCTCGCGCACGCCCATCATCAGCGGCACGTTGGGACCGTACACGTCGGCGTCGAGCAACCCGACTCTGTAACCCAAGCCGGCCAGCGCGACGGCGAGATTCACCGAGATGGTGGTTTTGCCGACGCCGCCTTTGCCCGAACCGACCGCGATCATGTGAGCGACGCCCTGGATGGGGAGCTTGGGCGGTTCGCCGTGCGTGTGAGGACCCATGCTTCGATCTTACCAAGCCTCACTCGGCGGCCATCGGATAGGGTCCGTCAGGAAAGCACCGCTTGCTGACGCGCGCGGCTCAGTAGAAGTTTCCGAGCCGCGACCGTCAGAAAGCGGGCGGAGTGGCTATTTCATGACGGACTCATAGCTCCAGCGCTGGCGCGCCGATTCGCCGGCGCGCGCCACGTCGCGCTCGATCATGAATCCTTCCGTAACAAGCTGCCGCGCCGCCGCCAGGCACCTGGCAACGTAGTCGTCGGCGTCTTTGTAGCGCGCCGCCTGTGCGCGCGTGAACGGGAAGAACGACCCGGCCATGCTGTAGAGTTCGTCCGGCGCGCCGATGGCATCGGTCCGCAAATTCCAGCCGGTGTAAACGCCCAGCGGGACGGCGACGTGCGGCAAGCGCACGCCCGCGATCTCATTGCCATCGGCGTCCACTTGCGGAACCAGCGTCGGGAACGGGTTCCCGACGCGCGGCGGTTCAAAGGCGACGATGCCCTTGGCGCGAAACTCGGGGCCGTAGTCGGCGCGCCAGGCGCGATGCATCCGCACGGGAAACGCTACGCCGGGAATCTTCGGGAACTTCACGGATTCCAGCGCGACGAGTTCGCCGCGATCGATGCGCGGATAGCGCGATGCCGGCGGCTCCTTGCCGCCTGCGATCCAGTTGTTGAGCGCCACCAGCAAGGCGCGCATCAGGGGGCGGAAGTCGTTCGGGTTGCGCAGGTGGCGCTCGTTCTGCTTGCTCGGCGGAAACGCGCCCGGGCCGTGTTGCGAGCCGGTGATGAAATAGATTCGCGTGTCCTTGAGCGGCTCGACATCGCGGCGGCCATCGACGCTGGTATGGATCAACGACGCCGCGCGGCCCCAATATTCGTAGGACCCGTTGGTGTAGAAGATCTTCGGAACGGCCTTGGCGCGGGTGAGCAGGCCTTCGGTGAGACCGGTTTCGGGATCGGTCTGCGCGGTGTCGGTGAAGGGGAAAATGTCGGTCGGATAGAAGGTGTTCAGGTGCGGGTGGCCGTCGCGCGAGGCCTGCGCGAAGCGGTGATTGAAGCTGCCGCGCCCGGCTCCGGCCACGTGCGCCCACACGCCGTCGAACACCCGCCGGCCCTGCTCGTCCTGATTGAAGCCGTAGCAAAGAAACGTCCGCAGAAACCGCCCGCTCTGCGACGTCCCGAAGCCGATGGCGCGCCGGATGTGCCGCCGCTGATCGCCGAGCGGCGTTTCCGCGCCGCCATACTTGAGAAACGAGATCAGGTCGCGCACCGCCGCCGGGCCCAGGCCAGCCAATACCGGGTCCTGCGCGCGATAGACCACCTCATAGATTTTTCCCGGTTCGAAACCCGATGGCATCTCGACGTGCTCGCGGTCCGGAAAACGCCACCGATTTCGCGGGACCACGCTGCGCGGGGAGGCGGCGCGATCGCGCACCGTAAGCTGCATCGACGGGTCGTCGGGGTCGATCACCGGATACGGAATGTGATCGCGATCGGCGAGCGACTGCACCGTAACGCGCCGGTCGGGAGTGAACTCGGCGCGGACCATGCCCGTGACCGGCTGCCCGTCCCGCTTCGCCACCGGCGCGTCGAGACGCAGCAATTCCGGGTTGCGCGGCACGTCCCATTGCCAGCCCAGCCAGACCAGCGTGTAGCCTTGTTCGAGCAGAAAACGGTCGCCGAAGTGCTCCGGCTGCCGCGGGTCGCGCGCGGAGGTGGCGAGGTTGAAAGTGCCCAGCATCCCTTTTCCGCCGCGATTGGAGACTTCAAAGAACACCGTGCCGTTGCCCTTGGCCGAATCGCGCGGCATCAACACGTACAGGTCGGCCGAGAACTCGACCAAGCCCTTCTGGTTGCGCGGCGCCAGATCGATGTCGGAAATGATGCGATTGGCCGCCAGCTTCGGATCGACGGCGAAGTGCGCCTTGGCGACGACCCGCTGGTAGGGCCCCGCCGCGCCCATGCCTTCGCCGTTCAGCACGTCGGAACGGCCGGTGACCTGAATCTCTCTGACTCCGGCCGCCAGGGTTGCGGCGGCCACTACCGTAAGAACAATCGAACGACCGGGCATGGGAACAATTAGACGAAGCTACGACGCCAATGTCAATCCCGCGCTGGCGCCCAGGTCGAGGCCGGCAAATTCGCCGCGCCGGTACTTGGCGAACGCCGCGGCGGCGATCATCGCGGCGTTGTCGGTGGCCAGTCCCACCGTTGGGAACAGCACGGGGTAGGGAAACCGCGCCTGCTCGGCCGCGCGGCGCAAGCCCTGGTTGGCGGCCACGCCGCCGGAGACGATCAGCGCGCGGGCGTTGATCTGCTCCCCGGTCAGGCGCACCCGGCGCAGCAGTTCTTCGATCACCGTGCGCTGGAACGACGCCAGCAGATCGAGCGTGTCCCGGGGCGTCACCGCCAGCCAATCTTCGGTCGCCGGCCGCGAATTGCTCTTGAGCAGCGCGCGGCGCGCCTGGATTTCGGCGGCCAGATCGCGCGCTTGGGTCCAGCGAAGCACGGCCGTCTTCAAGCCGCTGAAGCTGAAGTCCAGCGGGTTGCCTTTCATTTTGGCCAGCGTGAAACGAACCGCGCCGGGGTTGCCGTGGGGCGCCAGCCGGTCGATCACCGGCCCGCCCGGATAGCCGAAGCCGAGGAGTTTGGCGACCTTGTCGTAGGCTTCCCCGGCGGCGTCGTCGCGTGTCTTTCCGAGCAGCCGGTAGCGCCAGCCCTCGCGCACCTCGAACAGGTGCGTGTGGCCGCCGCTGGCCACCAGCGCCAGCGCCGGCAACTCGACCTCCTGCCCGCCGTGCCTGGTCTCCATTACGACGGCGTGGATGTGGCCCTCGATGTGGTTCACGCCGATCAGCGGCAACCCGTGCGCGAACGACAGCGCCTTCGCGAAGGTCATGCCGACTAGCAAAGAGCCGACCAGGCCCGGTCCGCAGGTCACCGCCACGGCGCCCAAAGCCGGGTAGCTTGTGCCGGATCGCTCCATCGCCTCGCGCACCACCTGCACGATGGCACGCAGGTGTTCGCGCGAAGCCAGCTCCGGCACCACGCCGCCGTACTTGCCATGCGTGTCCAGTTGCGAGGCGACCACCGAGGCCAGCAGGTTGATCGAGTCTTCGACCACCGCGGCCGCCGTCTCGTCGCACGAAGTTTCAATTCCGAGGATGCGCAAGTTGTTACCCTGTACCTAGGCGAACCCTATTTCGGGGACAGGCTACGAAATCCCGAAATAGGAGTTTCGGGATTTCGTAGCCTGTCCCCGAAATAGGGGTTCGTCAAGATTCGATGCTGGTCTCTGAATTCGATTATCACCTGCCGGAGGACCGCATTGCCCAGCGGCCGCTGGAGGATCGCGCGGCGTCGCGGATGCTGGTGGTCCATCGCGACGGCCAGCGCTGGGAGGATCGCCGGTTCCGGGACCTGCCTTCGTTTCTGGGGCCGGGCGATTGCCTGGCGCTCAACGATTCGCGGGTTTTCCCGGCGCGGCTGTTCGGACATCGAACCGGCGTCCGCTCGCTGCCTATCGGTAAGAATAATCCCAAGCGCCGGGAGTATCTTTCCGGCCGCGTGGAGGTCTTTCTCACGCGGCCGATCACCGGCGACCGGCTGACCTGGGAGGCCCTGGTGCGGCCCGGGCGCAAGATGCGCACCGGCGAGCGAGTGCGTTTTTCCGAAGACCTGGAGGCCGAAATCGTCGCCCGCGGCGAGTACGGCGAACGCACGCTGCGCTTCTATCCGGAGGGCGATATCTACCCGCGCCTGGAGCGCCTGGGCCACGTCCCGCTGCCCCCTTACATCCACCGACCGGACGAAGCCGCCGACCGCGAACGTTACCAGACGGTCTTCGCGCGCGCGAGCGGTTCGGTCGCCGCGCCGACGGCCGGCCTGCACTTCACCCCGGAAACGCTCGACGCCTGCCGCGCCGCCGGAGCCGGCCTTGCCTACCTGACCCTGCACGTCGGCCTGGGCACATTTCAGCCGGTGCATACGGAGGTGGTCGAGCGGCACCATCTGCACGCCGAGTGTTTCGAAATCAGTGAAGACGCGGCGGCGCGCCTGCGCCAGGCGCGGCGGATCGTCGCCGTCGGCACCACCAGCGTCCGCGCGCTGGAGAGCGCGGGCCTGCAGGCCGCTCACGGCGAAACCGGCATCTTCATCTACCCGGGCTACCAGTTCCGCGCCGTGGGAGCGATGTTGACCAACTTCCACCTGCCGAAATCGAGCCTGCTGATGCTGGTCTGCGCGTTTGCCGGCAAAGACCTGACCCTGGCGGCGTACGGCCACGCCGTCGAAGCCGGCTACCGCTTCTACTCCTACGGCGATTGCATGCTGGTTCTATGATGGATCTATGAGCGTTCGCCGCTGGCTGCTACTGTTCGCGATGCTGACGGCGGTGTGCGCGCCCGCGCAGGTCATCGAATTCGAGTCCGGCGGCCTGAAGTACCAGACCCTCACCCGGCGCGGCATCACCATCATGTACGCCCACCTGCCCACGCGCCTGCGCCAATGGGCGATTATCCAACTGGCAGCCTCGAACGGTTCGCCGCTGGAGTGCGCCATTCTGCCCGACACCCTCGAATACCGGCGCAAGGACGGAACCGTGCTGCGGGCGGACACGGCCAACGCGGTGGTCAAGTCGCTGATCGAACGCGCCGGGCGCAACGACGTGGTCCGCGTGGTGTCGGCTTACGAACTGGGGTTGTACGGCATGCAGCGGTTCAAGTCCACCAACGGCTATGAGCAGCGGCGTCAGTCGGCGCTCGCGGAAGTCTCCTCGGCGAAGCTGAAAGCGGCCGCGGCCGCATCCGCCATCGCCTTTGTGCCGGCCAAGCTCAAGCCCGGCGAATCGACCGACGGCGCCGTGTTTTTTCCGACCGCGGGCAAGCCGCTGGGAGCGGGCCGGCTGGTGATGAAGGCGGCCGGCGAGATCTTCGAATTCGACGCCGAGACGGCCGGACCGTAGCGGCTCAGAGCAGGGGATTCAGCCACTTCAGGCCGGGAAACCGCGCAACATCACCGTCGGTCGAACACAGGGTGCGCCCGTGCTCGATGGCCAACGCGGCCAGATGGGCGTCGGGAATCAGGTTCGGACCGCCGCCCAGGTGCGCAAGCAGGCCCCCCAGAACGTTCCCGTGCGCATCGGTGGGCAGTGGAATCCAGACGTTGGGCACACTCAACCACGCTTCGACCTGGGTCCAAGCGCCCGCGAACGTGAGCGGCGTCCGAAACGCCCGCGGATTCGTGACCACGGCAGGCCCACCTGAACCGGATCATTCAGCTTAACGTCCAGCCAGTTCCTGGCCGCGCCGTATTCGGAAGCCGGCACTGCCCCAGATCCAAGGTCGGAGTTTGAAACCGGGGACCGGTCGCCGGCGAGGCAAGCATCCTTGGAAGTCCCTCGCGAAGGGCGGCATTCACGGCCTGCTTGAGGCCGGCCTTGCGCTCCCGGCGAACGCGTTTCAGCATCGCCGCAACGTCGTCGTCCATAAAGGCCCGGCCCGGCGGCCCGGCTTCGATCGGGTGCGGCGGGTCGGACGGGTCAGAAGAAGAACTTCGCCGCGATCTGGGCAAAGCGCGGGAAGTTGAGCTGGCTCTTGGGCAGAATGCCGAAGTCCTGGCTGGTAAAACTGGTGTTGGGTCCGGGGCGAATGGCGGTGTTGGTCACGTTGAACATCTCGGCGCGGAACTGCACCCGGTAGCGTTCGTGAATGGTCACCATCTTCTCGATGGCGGCGTTCAGCAGCGGTTTCTGCGGGTTACGGATGTTGCCCGGGAAGCGGTCCGGCAAGGTGCGCTGTGTGTTGGTGGCCCGCTGCACGTAGCAGGTCTTGTCGTTGTTGAACCAATGGTTCTCATCCTGGTTTGGCGCGGTCCAGTTGCCGCACTTGTTGACCAGATCCGGCCAGCCGGTCGGGTATCCGGAGACGTACTGTAAAATCCAGTTCACCCGCCAGCCGCCGGCGATCTTGGCCGCCACCGGGTTCTGGACGTTGAAAAGCCTGCGGCCCTTCCCGACGGGCAGGTCCCAAACGCCGCTAAAGCTGATGTTGTGGGTTTTGTCCGTGTTGCTCAACTGCTTGATCAGCGGCTGGGTGGTGTCCCAACTCGAGCCGATACGGTGGTTCTGTTCGAACTCCTTGCCGAAGGTCCAGGAGAGTACCCAGGTCATCACCCCGGCGGCGCTGCCGCCGCCATCGCCGAAGGCCCGCTTTTCGACTTTCGTCTGCAGCGCGTCGGAGCGGTACCGGGAGGCCTGCACATTATTGTTGGCCATGCCTCCCCAGAGCGGGTACAACTGCATCAGGCTGGAGCGGGAGATGGACGGGCTGGCGCCGCGGCTGGAGGTTTGCGGCAGGATGCCGTAGAACGGGTTGGCGAGCTGCGTGCTGTAGAAGGTCGGGTCCGCAATCGCCTGGTTCTGCAGGACCAAACCGGCTTCGCCGGCGGGCCAGTTCAGGTCGAAAGCGTAGGTTTCGTAGATCTGCAAATTGCCCGAGTAAGATACCTCGGCCACGATTCGTTTCGGCAACTCCCGCTGGAATCCGAACGAGTACTGATACGTTCTTGGAATCTTGTAGCGCGAGGGCTCGAAGCCAACCCCGTTTCCAACGCTGGTCATCGAGCCGCCGGCGGACTTGAGGGGCGCGGCCAGTCCCTGCGGGAACGGATTCACGAGCGAGTACGGCCCGGTCGGCGCTCCGCTCGCGCAAGCGCCGTTGGCGCAGGCCGAGGGAGTTTTTCCGCCGTCCAGCGAAGCCGTGTAGTTCGTGGTCTGGCTGAATCCATTGGCGCCCTGGGTCCCGGTTGGCGACTTGTAAAACACGCCGGCGCCGGTGCGAAGGACGGTCTTGCCCGTCACGCGGTAAGCCAGGCCGATGCGCGGCGCAAGGTTGGTCCAGTCGGTGTCGTAAAACCGCCGCGACTGGCCGTTGACGCCCAGGAAGAGCCACTGGCCAACCAGCGCGGCCGGCGGATCCGGATAACGATACTTCGGATTGGTGGCGTCGTAGGCCGCCTTGCTGGCCCTCCACTGAGTCAGGATCTGGTCGCTGAGGGGATGCTTGGTGGTGAGGTCGAAACCGCGATTGCGGCGATTGTAGCGCTCCAGGAACGGGACCTGAACGTCGTAGCGCAGGCCCAGGTTCAGCGTCAGCTTGGGGCTGACTTTCCAGTCGTCGCCCACATAGAAGCCGTAGTAGGGACGGGTCCAATAGTAAGTGTCGTTGTAGTCGATGCTCGCCGCGGTGGGAATGCCCAGTAGCACGGTGGCAATGCTGTTGAATTGGTCGGTCGAGTTCAGCGACCGGCTCGAGGCCTGGCGCGTGGGGCCGGAATCGAGAGTGAAATTACCGTTCGAATTCCCGATGCCGCCATTGCCCACCGCATAGTACATGAACTCGAAACCGGCCTTGATGGTGTGACTGCCGCGAGTCATGGTCAGGCTGGGGGTGAAATCCCAGGTACTTCTGGGCGACCAGGTCGAGATCGGGCCGCCGCTCCCGAACAGGGCCTGATATCCGCCGACGGTAAACCTCGGCACCAGGTCGCGGGGATAGGTTGGCGCGTGAATCATCTGCGTCATCCCGAAGTCCTTGGTGGTCAGCTTCAGAGCCTGATCGTTGTAACCCGGAGTCAACTGCGTGAAACGGCCCCAGGACGCCTTAATGTCCACGACCGTGGTGGGCCCCAGGATGTGGGTGTAATCGAGGATAAGGTTGTTGTCGGTGCGCTCGTTGTCCGTGTTACCCTGCGCCGCCGGCTTGGGGTAGCCGCTGGAGGAGCGGAATTCGTAACCGTGCTGGAACGTGTACAGGGCGTAAAACTTGTTATTGACGCCGAACACATGATCCCAACGCAGCATGGGCTGGTTGTAATAGTAACGGCCGAGATTACTGCTGGCTACAAAGTTATTGGTGAGCGACCCGATGACATTCTCCGCCGGGTAGTAAGACAGTATCTTCTGTCCGATGGGGCTGATGCGGTTCTGCGGAATCACGTTGCCCGGAAACGGATTGCGCCAGTAAGTCGATCCCGTCGATCCGCCGCACGGCTCGAACGTGCCGGTGGACTGGCAATTGTGAGTCGTGAGGGGGTCGTAGACGGTCATCCCGAACTGCGTGAAGTGCTGCCCGTCCCGCAGGGCCACGTTGGGAGTGTTGGTATTGGCGGGGAACGGAACCACTTCCTGCCAGCCTTCGAAACTGAAGAACACGAAGTCCTTGTTCTTGCGAACGGGACCGCCCACCACTCCGCCGAACTGGTGCTGGTTGTGGAAGCCCCTGGGCGCGTTAACGAAGTTATTCTGGAAGCTGTTGGCGTCCATGATGCGGTTGCGCCAGTATTCGAAAACGTTACCGTGCCAGGAGTTGGTGCCGGATTTCAGAGTCGTGTTGACGACGCCGCCCTGGAAGCGGCCGTAAGCCGCGTCGTAGGTGTTGGTCATGACCTTGAATTCCTGCACCGCCTCGACGTTGGGCGCAAGCTGCCAACTGCCGCCGTTGTCGCTGATGGGGGCGCCATTGAGCAGGAACAGGTTGCCGCCCGGGCGCGCGCCGTTGATCTTATAGCTGCTGTTGACGTCCCAGCCGCGGGTACCCGAGAAACCGCTGGCGCCGAACTGCTCCTGGGTGAAGATCACCCCCGGCGTAAGTGACATCAGCATGTAGGTCTGACGTCCGTTCAACGGGTAGGACTGCGTTTTGACGGAATCGAAAACCAGGCCCCGGCTCGCGTCCGCCGTGTCGATCAACTCCTGCAGGCCGACGACGGTCACCTCCTGGCTCATCTGGCCCACCGTCATCTGAAACCCGAGATTCATCTTCTGCGCCACCTGCAGCGTGATCGCCTCGCGCTTCATGGTTTGGAAGCCGCTGGCCGCCGCCTCGACGCTGTAAGTGCCGGGGTCGAGGTAGGGTATGGTGTAGACGCCGTCCGCGGTGGTCTTCACCTCTTTGGCCGCATTGGTCGCGGTGTTGGTTGCCCGCACCGTCGCACTGGGAATCGCGGCCCCGCTGGGATCGGTAACCGACCCGGTCAACGTCGCGCGAAAGTCCTGCGCGAAAAGCCCGGCGGCGAACGGCAAAATCGTCAGCACACTTCTCAATTTCATGGCTCACCCTTCCATGGCGGCGCACGCGCGGCCACCTGTGGATAGCCACGGAGCATCGCGGCGCAATCGTTTTGAAGAGACCCGTTTCTCTGTAAACCTCTACATGAGAATCCATTGCGGCCCTGGAAGTCAAGGGCTAAACCCGGGGACAGGCGCGACGTTCCCCACTTTTCGTTTCAAGGTGGGGAACATCGCGCCTGTCCCCGGGTTGACGCCGCTGGGTTGACAGAGCCGCAATAAACATCCTAATATCCATTGGAAAGGAGCGCACGGCAATGAGCGGATTCAACCAGACAAGCGGTTCCATCGGAGGGGGCGGTTCGCAGAGTTTCAACAAGACGAGTGGCTCGACGGGCCTCGCCCAAGCCGCGGGCATTGGTCCCCAATACCCAGGCCAGAGCCTGGACGAGGTCTTTGCCAAACTGCGCAAGAAGGCCAGTCAGCTCTCTAACGGCGAGAGCTATTCCAAGGCGACCGGCACGCTCGATCCGGTCCAGGACCTGGTCAAGAAAGCCGCGCAAAAGCACAAGGACCTCTGCAAGGACATCGTCGACAAAGCCTGGAAGGCGGCCGGGCAGGTCCACAACATCATCGAGGAAGGCTTCGACAAGACGGTCGAGAACGCCGCCAAGAACATCGAGAACGCCGCTAAGAACTGGGACAAGGGACTGGTCTGATGGGATCGCAGGCGGGGCTTGTGCCTGACCAGTATCTTGAAGGCCGGATGTATACAGTACCGGAAGAGGAGGAGGAATCCCGATGGTTACCTATGGCGAGTTGATGTGCATGGCAGTGGCCATGATCGCGTTTCCGGTGGTCATGATGATGGCGGCGGAGGAGGGCTCGGCCTCCGGATGGATAGAAGTCAAGGGCCAGCGGGTGGCTCTGAAATACGCCTTCGCGGCGATGACCGAGGACGTGACGGAGAGAGGCAAGGAGAAAATGGAGGTGTTGTTGTCCGACAAACCGGTGCCGATGGAAATGCGCAAGGCGACGAATGCGTGGGAATTCTGGGTGACTGAGCAGGCGCAAAAGGGAGAGTTGCACGGCATCATCGTCTACCTCGACGCGGACACGAAGGTGTGGAGCCGGAGCCAAAGACTGTCGAGAAACGGGATGGAGTTCTACTCGCAATCGGTTTCGCCGCCGGAGTTGAACGATCTGGTCTTTGCGCCAGCCCCGGCGGGCTCCGGCGAGATCGCGGGTAAGGTTTCGATGAAGAAGGCGATGCGGGCCGTGATGGAGAGTGAGGGGCCGTGGCAGGTGGAGGCGGACTTCCGCACGCCCGTGGTGGCCCGCCCGTCCGTGACCGGCAGTTTCACCGGCGCGGCGGCACGCGACAGTGCGCCCTACAAGGCGGTGCAAGCGCACTTACTGGCCTGCCAGAAGAAGGACCTGGAGGCCATCCGGAAGACGATGAACCCGAACGCGCAAGGGACGCTGGCTAAGTTCGAGGCGGCCCGGGGCAGGAAAGCAATGCTGGATGCGTGCGCCGAGATGGCGACGGAAACGCTGAAGATGAAGCTTACCAAGGTGACCGTACGAGGCGACACGGCGGAGGTGGAGTTTTCCGGCGGCGATGAGACATCCAGCAGCGTGCAGACGATGCCCGTAGTGTTGGACAACGGCGTCTGGAAGATCGGGCAGTAAGAGAATGTGGCGGCAGACCGGCATCGTGCTTGCGCTTGGGGCGATGGTTGCCTGCACCGGCGGACGGGCGCCCAGTGGGACAGGCGCGTCCCAGGATGAGGTGGCGGTAAAGCACGAC
Organism: Bryobacterales bacterium; assembly: GCA_030693045.1. Lineage (GTDB taxonomy): Bacteria > Acidobacteriota > Terriglobia > Bryobacterales > Bryobacteraceae > JACQZT01. Next base: position 13,844 of record JAUYBU010000320.1, read on the forward strand.
CCCGAGAGTCGGGAGACCGACTACACGATTGTGTCGGGGGACTGCCGGATCGCGTGGACGGTGTACCGCACCGAGGCCAACCGCGGGGTGATCCGGCACCGGTCGGATTGCGGGCTGGCGCTGGCCGAGCAGGCGCCGCTGATCGGGCAGGTTCTGCGCAAAGTGATGGCGAGCGACGCCGAGGCGGCGGGTTTTCGGACGCTGTCGTGGGGAAGGCTGTACCCGGACGGAGCGCGCGACACGACCATGCCGGCGAGGCTGGCGCTGGCAGCGGCGCGGTCGGCCGAGTGGGATAAGGCGAAGGGCGCGCCGCGGGGCGGGGACCTGAACGGGTGGGTGCGAAAACTAGCGAATGAAGCTCCGATTTACGAGGAGTTGCGTCCGGTCTTCAGTCAATCGGGCCTGGACATAAGATTGAGTTCCGTGGAGAAGGTGCTGGTGCTACCGGCGGGGCGGCTCGGGTTTTTCGAAAAGCTGCGCGAGGGCGGCGTGCGGGCCCAGGACAAAGTTCCGTTCGATTGCCAGGCCTGGTTCTCGGTGCGGCCGGCGGGCGGAGTAAGGCGGGAAGCGAAGGAGCCATTATGAGACGCCGCGAAGGAGGAAAGATGGGGACCGGGGAAATTGTCGTGATGTCCATTTTCGGCCTTCTGTGCGTGGGCGCCCTGGTGTTGGCGACCTATCAGGGGGCGCAGATGAGGAAGCGGGTCGCCAACTACGCGGCGCTGCACGGGTGGAGCGTTTCAAGACTGGGAGATGCCCGGCTGAACGCTCTGCTCGGGGAGGTGTCGCCCGAACTGGATTGGAGCCCGAATGCCGTCATGCAGGTGGAGGGGCCGCCGGAAAGCCTCTACCTGTTCGGCTACAACGTCCGCCCTAAGACAGGACGGTCGAATACGTCGTCCGGAAGAGCCTGTCTGGTCGAACACGCCGGCCGTGTACACCAGGGCCCGGTGGAGATCCAAACCCGGACGCCGGGCTTCGACAGGTTAGTGGAAAACCGGGTGAAAGCCGGCGGCGAGAAGTTCCGCGAAGAGTTCACGGTGATGTGCGTGCGGCCCGAGGAGGCGCTGAGGTTGGTCAACGCGGAGGTGGAGAGGATTCTGCTGGAACACGCAGCGGGCCCGAGTTGGAACCTCAGCGTGGCGATCGGGGGCCGCGGCGTGCTGGTGTCCAGTCACTGGGCGGAGACGGACCAGGAATGGGACTACCTGATCGCGCTGGCCAGGAGACTGCGGGCGGCGGTGCGCTAATGGCGGCAGGAGGCGGGAGATGAATCAGTCGTTTTGGCAGAGCCTTTACCGGAGTTGGATATGGTTGGGCGCGCCGGTGATCGTGATTGCATTAGCGGCGCTGGGGATGCTGATTGCCGGCGTCGTAGTGCTGGTGAAGAAGTCGACTTTGTCGAGAATGCCGCTGGCGGAACGGCAGGAGGTTCAGTTCGCCGAAGCCGGGCGGGTGGTTCTGATCATGGAAGGCCCGCATTTGTCGCGCCGGTACGCGCAGGTCGGTTTCGAGTTGAGCGGGATAGACGGGGACAGGGTCGAGGGCCGGACGGCATTGTTTCACGCGCGGTCATCGGGCTTCTCGAAGGCGCGAATGGAGTTGCTGAAGTACGATATTCCCAGGCCGGGGCGGTACTTACTAAGAATGACCGGGCTGGGGGCGCCCCAGGCGAACGACTTCAAACACGCGATCTTGTTTGCGAGACCGCACCTGGCGCAATCCGTAGGCTACGTGCTGGGAATCATTCTGGCGTCCCTTGTTTTCATCGCGAGCCTGGTGTTTTTTCTGGCGCGCCTGATGGAGAAGGGGGGAAGTAACTGAACCACGGGGGGAGCGTGTCCAATGGCCGAAGGCGACGTGCAATGCAGCCGCTGCGGCAGGCCGTTCGCAAAGAAAGAACGCGTGGCCTGCATCTCCGGCAGGGTCATGGGCGATGAGTGCACGGACTGTTACTACTTGTGCGGGACGTGCGGAGTCTACACGATCCGGCTGTACCGCGACGTCTTCTGCGGGGAGGAAACGTCGCACGACTCCAACCCGATTTCCAGGGAAGAGGGCGACCGGAGACTCGAGTTGATGCGGGCTTGCGCGCACCCGAACGATGAGCGATGCCAGTGTGCGGCGCACCGGGAGTACTTCGGAGGGTGGCTGGATTGAGGTGGATCGGCCGGAGGATGAGGCGCCGGCTCAATTATGTGCCCGAATTTCCGGCCTGCTGTCCGATAAGAACTGAAGAGAGGGTGAGCCGCGCGGAGACGCCGCCCGCAACCGGGGAAGGAATCGCTGCATCCGGCGATTCCGGAAGAGAGCAGACTCGTGCAATCCGGATCGTCGTTGCTGCGATGGGGGGCCGTCGTCGCGCTGTGCTCGGCCGCCAGTCTGCATGGGCAACGCTATATCTTTCGCTACTACGGAGCCGAACAGGGACTGAACAATCTGGCGGTCCAGACGCTGCTCCAGGATCGCGAGGGCTACATCTGGGCGGGCACCCAAAACGGCCTGTTCCGCTACCACGGAAGGGAGTTCGTCGAATTCGGCCAGCGCGACGGCCTGCCCGCCAATTATGTCGAGTCCTTGCATGAAAGCCCCGACGGCACGCTGTGGGTAGGCACGTCCAGCGGCCTGTACCGCCGCCAGGAATCGCGCTTCCTGCCGGTGCCGTTGTCCGGCGCCCGCGAGGTGATCGGCAGGCGTGGCATCGCCTCCGACCAACAAGGAAATCTCTACGTAGCCACCGACAAGGGTCTCCTGCTGGGTGACTGGCGCTCCGGCGCCGTGCCCGCGTTCCGGCACGTCGTTTTGCCCCGGCCCATGCCCGTACTAGGCGTTTACGCGCAATCGGAGCGCTCGGTCTGGTTCGGCTGCGGCGATGGCATCTGCCATCTCGAGGACGGCAAAGTCTTTGTCCTGGGCCCCCGGGAGGGGGTTCGGCGGGGACGCTGGGAAGCCTTTGTGGAAGACCGCCAGGGGAACTTGTGGGCGCGCGGCGCCGAGTCGCTGGCCGTGCGCCGCGCCGGCGCGCGCGGCTTCGAGCCCGTCTCCACCCCGCGTCCGCTCAAGAGTTTCCGCGCCGCCAGCCTGGCTTCGGATCGGGCCGGGCGACTGCTGATCCCAACCCTGGACGGTCTGCTGATTGTCGACGAGCAAGGCCGTTGGCGAACGATCACGGCGGCCGAGGGGTTGATCGAGTCCGAAGTGAGCGCCGCCATCGGGGATCGCGAGGGATCCGTGTGGCTGGGCCTGTTCGGCGGCGGCGTCGCCCGCTGGCTGGGCGAGGGGAATTGGGAGAGTTTCACCGCCGCCGAAGGTCTTGCCGGCGGCTCCGTATGGCAGATGGCCCGCGATGGCAAGGGCGCTCTGTGGGTGGCCACTCAAAAGGGCGTGTATACTTCCTACCAGCGGGGAGGGAAGCTCTGGTGGCGCCGGTCTCCCATGGCCGGCGAATCGATCACGCGCGCCCTGACCCGCGACCGCGCCGGAAATCTGTGGACCGGCGCGATCCCCGATGGTTTGATCCGCTTCTCGCCCGAGACCGGCCGGCGCCAAGTCTTCGGCCCCGCCGACGGCCTGCCCAACTCGCGGCCCAATGGAATCCACGAGGACTCTTCCGGCAGACTCTGGATCACCTACCCGGAGGGAATCTTCACTGGCACGCCGGCGGTTCGCCGGGCCAGATTCGCGCCCGCCACCGGCACCGAAGGGTCCGGCGCCTGCTACGCGATTCGCGAGCCCCGGCCAGGAGAATTCTGGATCGGGTGCAGGAACGGACTGCTGCATGGAGTCAATGGCCGGTGGCGCCGCTACGGCCACAAAGACGGTCTAAGGGACGACTGGGTGGGTGGCCTGGCCTGCGGGAGCAACGGTGAAGTCTGGCTCTCCTATCACGGCGCGCTCGGCATTACCCGCCTCCGCTTGGACGGAGACCGTCTGGTGGCGGAGCACTGGAATCGCGGTTCCGGGTTGCAGGCCGAACTTGCCTATTCCCTTTTCTTCGACTCCCTCGGCCGCCTGTGGAGCGCCAGCGACCGCGGTGTCGACGTTTACGATGGCAAACGCTGGCAGCATTACGATCGCGACGACGGGCTGGTCTGGGACGACTGCGACACGGGATCCTGGTACGCCGATCCGGACGGCAGCGTCTGGATCGGCACCAGCGCCGGCATCTCCCACTATCGCCCGCCGGCCGCCGCCTCCCCGTCCGCCCGCCCCCCGTCCGTTCCACCCCGCGTGGTCTTCACCTCGGTCAGCCTCGGCCGCCGGCCCGTGCAGCACGGCAGGTTTGCGGTGGCGACTCATCGCGACAACACGCTGGTGGCCCGCTTCTCGGCCCTCAGCTTTGTCCGCGAGCCGATGATCGCTTTCCGCTACCGCTTCGCCGGCCGCTCCAGCCAGTGGACCGAGACCATGCAGCGCGAAGTCGACTTCCCCGAACTCGGCCCCGGAGACTACCGGCTGGAAGTCCAGGCGCGCAACGCACAGGGTCTGTGGAGCGATGAGCCGGCGGTCTTCTCGTTCCGCATCGACCCGCCCTGGTGGAAGCTTCCCTGGTTTACCGGCGGCGCGGCATTGTGCGCGATCGCGCTGGTGGTTTGGACCTTGCGCCGGCGCACCCGCGCCGCCCAGAGCATACGCAAGGCGCTGGAAGAGGCCGTCGCCCAGCGCACCCTGGAACTGGCCGGTGAAAAAGCCCGCGCCGAACAGGCCAACCAGTTGAAGGGCGAATTCCTGGCTAACATGAGCCATGAAATCCGCACCCCCATGAACGCCATCATCGGCATGACCGGCCTGGCTCTGGGGACCGGGCTCGATGGCGAGCAACGCGACTACCTGGAGAGCGTCAAGAACTCCGCCGATTCCCTCCTGGCGCTGCTCAACGACATTCTCGACTTCTCCAAGATCGACGCCGGGCGCCTGGATCTGGCCGCCGAGACCTTCGCCCTGCGCGCCACGGTTGAGGACACCTGCCGCATGTTCCAGTCCGGCGCCCGGCAGAAGGGCCTCGACCTGCTTTGGCAAATCGACGACGCCGTGCCGGACGCCCTGGTGGCGGATGCCCATCGCCTCCGCCAGGTGCTCGCCAACCTGATCGGCAATGCGGTGAAATTCACCCAGCGCGGCGGCGTAAGCGTCGGCGTGGCGGTCGAGTCCGGCTCCGCGTCGGAATCCGTGCTCCGGTTCTCGGTGCGAGACACCGGGATCGGCATCCCCTCCGAAAAACGGGACTTCGTCTTCGCGGCGTTCTGCCAGGCCGACGGCTCGACGTCCCGCAAGTACGGCGGCACCGGTTTGGGTCTGACGATCTCGTCCAGACTGGTCCAACTGATGGGTGGAAAGATCTGGTTGGACAGCACCGAAGGCGCGGGCAGTGAATTTCACTTCACCGCTTGCTGCCGTCACGCCCCGGCCCAGCCCGCGCCCGAGACTCAGGACGCCTCCGCCGGCCTCGCCTCGCGGCCCGCGCCCACGCTCCGCGTCCTGCTGGCCGAGGACAACCTCGTCAATCAGAGACTCGCGCAACGGACGCTTGAAAAGGCCGGCCACACGGTGGTCATCGCCGGCAACGGCCTCATTGCCATCCAATTGCTCGACAGCCGGGAATTCGACGTGATCCTGATGGACGTCCAGATGCCCGAAATGGACGGCCTCGAAGCCACTCGCCGGATTCGCGAGGCGGAGAAAACCTCGGGGCGTCACATCCCCATCATCGCCATGACGGCTCACGCCATGGCGGGAGACCGCCAGCGCTGCCTGGACACCGGCATGGACGATTATCTATCGAAACCGTTCGACCCCCAAAGCCTGCTGAGCCTGCTGTGCGCGGTCGAACTCGGAGTCCAACTCCAGCCGGCCGCACCGGCCCCGGCGCGCGAGTCATGAGCGATCCGGCAGGAACCTCGCCAGGTCCACGCTCAAAAACTCCGCGCGGCGGAAGCGCTCCTTCAGGTCATACGGCACGGTGCAATCGAAGTGAGTTCGTCGAAACCCAGGGGTGTCGTCGGCGGTTCGAAGCAGGCGGCCGGATGCAAGGCGGACTATTGGGGTGCATTTCAGAGTCCGAGGCAAAGTTCGGACTGGCGTCGCGGATACAGCAATCGCCTTGCCGCACGGACAGACCGGCTGCATTCGGTTTTCCGTCTCTCTTTCCGCGAGCGTTTCCGCCCGCCGCGCCGGGCAACGCAAGGGGACCAGGACGCGGACTCATCGGCTTGTAGGGTTGTGGCATACTCGAAGAAACCGCCTATGACGCTGGAGGAAGTCCGCTCCCGATATCGCGCCCAGATCGTCGCGGCGGCGGAAAGGCGCGGCGCCCACAATATTCGTGTGTTCGGTTCGGTTGCCCGCGGCGATCAGCGTTACGACTCCGACATTGACTTCCTGGTCGATTTCGAGCCGGGCCGGTCGCTACTCGATCTGACGGGGTTGTGGCTCGACCTTGAGACGGTATTGGGCTGCAAGGTCGACGTCGTCTCCAGCCGTGGGCTTAAGCCGCGCCTGGCGTCCGAAGTGATGCGTGACGCGGTTTCATTATGAGGGCGGATCGCCTCCGTCTTCTTGATGCCGTCGAGCAGGTCGAACTGATTTCCAGGTTCTCCCAACGGGGCCGGGAAGCGTTCTTCAGCGACGTTCTGATTCAGAGCGCAGTATTGCACCGCTTGGCGTTGTTGGGCGAAGCCTGCCGGGGGCTGTCCTCCACGCTTCGCGAAGCTCACCCCGAGGTTCCGTGGCCGCAGATCATCGCGTTCCGCAACGTCGTGATCCATGAGTATTTCGGGATCGATCTTGAACTCGTGTGGGCGATCGTTACCGAGCACATCGCGGATTTGGGAGAGCGACTCCTTTCAGTCGCGGATTCTCTGCCCGATTGAATCGCCGGCACAACGCCGTCGTCGGCGGGACCTTGAAGCGGCACGATTCGAGAGGGTGGCCCGCCAGCCGGCCGCACCGGCCCCGGCGCGCGGGTCATGAGCGATCCGGCAGGAACCTCGCCAGGTCCACGCTCAAAAACTCCGCGCGGCGGAAGCGCTCCTTCATGTCATATGGCACGGTGCAGTCGAAAATGGTCTTGCAGGAGGTGCCCTCGGCGCGAAGGAAGGGGCTGAAATCGGGCGATTGCGAAGGATCCAGCGGATGGCATCGCACGCCCGGAATGAAGGCCGTGCTGGCGTCGCCCTGGTAGCGGGTGGTCATGGCCCAGAGCACGTCGTTGGTGTCGAAGATGTTGACGTCTTCGTCGACCAGGACGACGTGCTTGAGTTCCGGAAACGCCGCGAATGCGGTTATGGCGGCCTGGCGCTGGCGTCCCTCATCGCTTGCCTGCCGCTTGCGGAATTGCAGAATCGCCAGATACTTGCCGCCGCCGGAGGAGTGACAATACACATTCGCCAGGCGGCCCGGCATGCTGTTTTCGACCAGCCGCAGGATGCTCGCTTCGGTGGGGATTCCCACCAGGTTGGTGTGCTCCTCGGCGGGCCCGACGATGGTTTGGAGAATCGGGTTCCGCCGGTGAGTGACCGCCGTCACGCGGATCACCGGGAGGTCGGCCTGGGCTTTGCCGAGATAGCCCGGAAACTCGGGCATGGCGTAGCCGGTGCCGGTCTGGGCGTCCTCGCGGATGCGCTCGCCAGCCAGGATTTCGCCCTCGAGCACGATCTCGGCGCGCGCAATGGCCTTGGCGGCGACCGACACGCAATCGGCCAACTCCACCGGGCGGCGGCGCAACCCGCCCGCGATGGTTAATTCATCGAAGCCCAGCGGCGTCGTCGGCGGCTCGAAGCAGGCGGCCAGGTAGATGGCGGGGTCGAGTCCCATGCTGATGGAAACCGGGAGCGCGCGGCCCATCTTTTCGGCCTTGATGCGGAACTGATCGATGTGCCGCCCGGGGACGAAGTACACGCTCAGCCGGTCCGGCCCCTGCACACACAGGCGGTGGATAGTGACATCCGATTCGCCGGTTTCCGGGTCTTCGGCGCGCAGCAGGCCCATGTTGAAGTACGGGCCGGCGTCGCGCAACGTGTTGGTGGGCGCCGGGATCAGGCGGCGCAAGTCGAACGGCGGCCGGATCACCACTTCCTGGCAGGGCGCGGAGGCAACCATCACCGGAGGGCACGGGTGATTGAGCGCTTCCAGCAGGTCGAACGGCAGCCGGTCGATGCGGCTGTTCATGAGCAGGGCGGTGCGCTCGCGGCTGGCCAGGACCCCGACCACCACCGGCATGTCGTAACCCTTCACGTTCTCGAACAGCATGGCCGGGCCAATGCGCGTGGGCGGCGCCAGGGGCGTCCCGGCGCCAACCAGCTTGTAGACTCCGGCGAGTTCGGCGACCGGATCGACCGGCTCGCGCGTCGAGACCAACTGTCCCGGAATCGAACGGAGAAACTCCAGTGCGGAACGCAGGTCCACAATTTGCATGCGTGCACCTCCCTGAGATTCAGTATGACAAGAGCGTGGCCACGGCGATACAATCTCGTGAATATGGAAACAGACTTGACCCGCCGTCAGACCATCGCCGCCCTGGCCCTCGCCCCGCTCGCCCGGGCCGCGCAAGGGCAGGCGCGGATTCGCGCTTTCGACCACACCGGGGCGCCGGCCTCGATGACCGCGCTCAAAGCCCTGCTGACCATCTCCGCCGACGGGCGCGCGTTCGAGCTGCTGCCGCAAATCACCGGGGAAGGCACGGCCACGCTCGAATTGCCGAGCGAGAAATTCGAGCTGATGATGCCGCTCGCGGTGCGCGGCTTCGGCGATCTCTACCTGTATGCCGACGACGGTGGGGCGCTGTACCGGGCGGCGCGCGCCGGCGGGCGCGAACTGCTGCTGAACTACGAGTTCGCGCGCAGCCGGGCGGCGTTCGTCCGGCGCTACGTGAAGGCCGCGCAGACCGAGGGATGTGTCTTCGGCGCGGCGGTGACCGAACGCCTGGAACGCGGCGAGGCGGCGCTGGCCAAAGCCACGGCGGCGCGTGACGTGAGCGAACGCGCCGGCTTGTCGAACGACTCGCTGGCCGAAACCATGTGGGCCGGCGAAATGGCGGCTGTCGAGCGGGCCCGCGACCGCATCCGGCGCAACGGCCCCCGCCCCGGGTTCCTGTTCGGGTGCAACGCGTTCCAGTATCACCGGTCCGATGAGTACGCCCGCCAGTACAACCAACTGCTCAACTTCGCGACCCTGCCGTTCTACCGCGCCCGCACCGAACCCAAGCAAGGCCAGCCCGACTACTCGCAGGTGGACGCCATCCTGGCCAAGCTCGCCGGCACTCAGATTCTGACCAAGGGCCATCCGCTGGTGTGGTTTCACCGCGCCGGTGTGCCGGAGTTCCTGAAGGGCAAGTCGTGGGATGAGCTGCGGGCCAGTTGCCGCGACTTCATTTTGCGCAGCGTGAGCCGGTACCGCGACCGCATCCATGTCTGGGACGTCATCAACGAAGCCCACGACTGGGCCAACGACCTCAACCTCTCCCACGAGCAGCTTATCGAGTTGACCCGGCTGGCCGCTCAGGCGACCCGCGAAGCCGACCCCACGGCCTTCCGCGTGGTGAACTCCTGCTGCACCTGGTCGGAATACGTCGCCACGCGCAGGACCTACTCGGGGCCGCTGGGCCGGAGATCGAACACCGTGCTGGACTACGTCCAGGCCTGCGAGAACGCCAATGTGCAGTACGAGGTGATCGGCCTGCAAGTTTACTATCCGCGGCGCGACATGCTTGAGATCGAGCGCCAGCTCGAGCGGTTCTTCCGGTTCAACAAGCCCATTCACATCACCGAACTGGGCATCTCTTCGTCAAGCGAACCGCAGAAGGCCGGCGAGGAGAAAGTTCCCAGCCGCGCGGTCTGGCACGGCCAGCAATGGACCGAGCAGATTCAGGCCGATTGGGCCGAGCAGTTCTACACCCTCTGCTACAGCAAGCCGCTGATTCAAGCCATCACCTGGTGGGACTTCTCCGACCCGGCCTTCATTCCCCACGGCGGCCTGCTGACGCCCGAGAGGAAGCCAAAGGAGATCTACCGCCGGCTCCAGCGCCTGATCTCCGGCTGGCGACAGTGACCGCTCCCTGACGGTCGCGGCTCAGTACCGTTTCCGAGCCGCGACCGTCAGGGAGCGGTCACTGTCCCCACGTTCCCCAGGATGGCCAGCGTCTGTTCGGCGGCGCGGCGCCAACTGAAGTCGCGCGCGCGCTCCCGGCCTGCGGCGACGAGTCTGGCGCGCCCGGCGTCGTCGGAAACCAGATGCGTGAGAGCGTCCGTGAGGGCGGTCTGGTTCAGCGGATCGAACAGCAGCGCGGCGTCGCCGGCGGTCTCCCGCAGCGGGCGGATGTCGGAGCAGGCCACGGGAACGCCCGCCGCCATGGCTTCCAGCACCGGCATCCCGAATCCTTCAAACGTGGACGGATAGACGAAAGCCCAGGCGGTGCGGAACAACTCGTAGAGCTGCTCGCGCGGAAGCCACCCGGTGATGCGCACCGATGCGCTCAAGCCCAGCTCGGCGGCCAGATCTTCCACTGCTCGCGCTGAGAAACCCTTCATGCCCGCCAGCACCAGCTTGACATCCGGCCGCTGCTGGTGCAGGGCGGCGAAGGCCCGTAGCAAGCGGTCGAGATTCTTGTGTGGATGCAGCGTCGAAACGCAGAGCAGGAAAGGCTCGGGCGCGCGCGCGCCGGCGATCTCGAACATGCGCTGGTCCACGCCGTGCGGAACCACCGCCACCCGTTCGGGCGGAAGGCGGTAGAAGGCGACCAGATCGTCGCGGGTGGCCTCGGAAACGGCGATCAGGCGGCGCGACCGGTGCGCCGAAGCGTAGAGCAGCATGCGCCAGAACGGCAGGTCGAACCGGCGAAAGTGCTCCGGATGCCGTTTGTGCTGCAAGTCGTGGAAAACCGTCACCTGCGGGCACCGGGCCAGCACCGGCGCGGTGAAGCCGGGGTTCAGAAGCACGCTCAGCCGGTGATAGCGCGCGGCCACGGGCAGCGCCAGTTGCTCCCACAGAATCCGGTAGGGGCGCACGGCGGCGCGAACCGGTTGCGGCGCCAGCGTGAAGTTCGGCGCATCCGGCGCCAGGTCCAGACCGGTTTCGCGGTTTATGAAGAGGATGTACTCGTTGCGCGAATCGATCTCCGCCAGCGCATGCAGCAGGCTGCGCAGATAGATCTCGGTGCCGCCGACTCCGCCTGGAATCAGGTACAGCGCGTTGACGCCGATCCGCAGCCGGGGCATGTCAGCGCGGCGCGCGCAGCCGCCCTTCGGCGGCGCGCAGCCCCTGTTGCGCCGCCGGGTTGGAAGGATTTAGGCCCAGCGCCCGGCGAAACTCCGCGGCCGCGCGCTCGAAATCGTCTGCCACGAAAAACAGGTTGCCCCGATAGGCGTAGGTCATGTCGTAGTTCTTATCGATCGACTCGGCGCGCGCCAGCGCCTCCAGCGCCATCTCGCGGTTGCCGCGTTTGCCGTGCACCATGCCGAGCAAGGCGTACACATGCGCCGTCGATTCCAGCCGGGCCGCGTGCTCGAACCGCTCGACGGCGGCCTGGTACTGTCCGTCGCAGTCCAGCGCCAGCCCCCAGTCCACCAGGAGCTCGTAGTTGGGCTGGCCCAGCTTCGACGCGGTTTCAAACTCGCGCGCCGCCTCCCCGCAGCGGCCCGCCTCGTAATAAGCGAAGGCAAGCTGGAAGCGGGGCCGGACTTTCGATGGGGACCCGGCCACCGTGTCGGCCCACAGCCCAATCGAACCGGCCCACACCTGGTTGCGCTGGTAAGTGGCGAACGCCACCAGCGCAATCACCGCGGTCAAGGCGCCCGTGCCAGCCCGCCAGCGGCGCATCAGCGCGATGGTCGCCAGGATCAGGCCGAGTATCGGCAAGTACATGCGGCGCTCGGCCGCCAGGTCGCGAATGGGGACGATGGACGAGGTCGGCGCCAGCAGCAGCAGAAACGCCAGGACGCCGTAGGAGGCCAGCGGCTCGCGCTTGCGCCACATCCAGGCCGCGGCGGCCAGCGCCGCCAGGCCCGCCAGCCCGATCGCCGCCCCGTGGTCCAGCAGACCGCGCGAAATCGGAATGTCGGGGTCGAGGTTCTGTCCCACCGGCAGAACGTAGAGCCGGATGTAAGTCCAGATCACCCGGCACTGGGTGAAGAAGTACTCGTACCAGGCCACGCCCTGGACGCGGAATCCGGCGGTGCGCCCGCTTTGCTGCAGCGCTCTCCAGACGAAAACCAGGCCCCCTGCGCCCACGAGCAGAACCGGCGCGTGGAGCCGCCAGTTCTTCCTGATTCCCGCCAGCGAGAATCCCGGATTCCAGTAGTAGTCGGTGAGCAGAAACAGGGCGGGCAGAACCGCCGTGTGTTCCTTGGTGAGGACCGCCGCGCCGAACAGCGCCAGCGCCAGCGCGGCGTTGCTCCACGCCGCCGCCTCGCTCCGCCGGCCCAGGACGACCGCCAGCGACCCCAGAAAAAACGTCGCGCTGAGCGCTTCCGAGCGGCTCGCGATGTACGACACCGACTCGGTCTGAAGCGGGTGCAGCAGAAACAGCGCCGCTCCGAAGCCGGCCAGAACAGTGTTTCGGGGGCCGCTTTCGCCAGCCCAGCCGATCAGGCGTCGCGCGATCAGGAACACCAGCGCCGAGTTGACCAGATGCAGAAGCAGGTTCGCGAGGTGGTAGGAGTAGGGCGCCTGGCCGAAAAGCCGAAGCTGTAGCCAGAAGCTGAGCATGAGAATGGGACGGTTCCAACCAACCCAAAGGCCGATCGGCCAGTTGGCGGCGTCCCGGCCCAGAATAGGGAGATACCGATCGTCGAAAACGAAGTCGCCGCCCAGCGCCGGCCGATAGACCAGGTATGCCAGGGCCGCCGCGGCGCCGGCCAAGGCCCACGGTTGCCAGCGCCCGGGTTCGCCCGCTTTACTGGTCTGGCTCTTTTTCATGAAGCGATCGCAGATGGAATTCGAGGATGGCCACGCGCTGCGCCAGCGCGACGCTGTGGTCTTTGAGGTGCGACAGGATCACCGAGAACCGGAAAAAGACCATCAGGAAAACGCTGAAGACGATCATCAGCAGAGCCAGCGGCGCGCTTTCGACGCCCAGAAGCGCGGCCATCCAGGCCAGCAGACCATGCATGCGCGACAGCCCCAGCAGCACCGCGGCGGCCACCAGCCAGCTTACCGAATACTCGACCCGTATGTGCGCCCGGCGCACCGATACCAGCACCAGCGCCAGCAGCGCCACGCTCAAACCGGTCATGACCATCAGCAGTCGGTCCATCATTATTGCCGCCGGCGGCGGCCCTCGTACTTCAGGATATTCACGAACACGCCCAGAAGCACGTGGACGATGTAGTAGAGCGACTTGAGCGCTGTGATGGTGCTCTGCCCGGCCAGCCGCGGGCGCGTTTGGCAAGGCACTTCCAGGAAGCGGAAGGACTTGCGTTGAAGCACCACCAGCGCCTCGATTTCGGGATACTCGAGCGGAAAACTGCGAGTGAACAATTCCAGCGCGGCGCGGTTGACGCCCACGAAGCCGGAGGTCGGATCGTGTACCGGGCGGCCCAAAATCGGCCGCAGCACCAGGCGGAAGAAACGGATTCCCAACCCCCGCACCCAACTGGTGCGCGGCGGCGTGCCGCCGGCGTAGCGCGAGCCGATCACCATCTGACAGCCGGACGTCTTGAGCGCGTCGAGAACCCGGGGGATGTCCTGCGGGGCGTGCTGCCCGTCGCCGTCCACGCGGATCACGTAGTCGTAGCCCAGTTCGAATGCCAGCTTGTAGCCCGCCTGCACGCACCCGCCCAGCCCCAGATGATGAGGCAGGCCGAGCACCTCGGCGCCGGCGTGGCGGGCCACGCTCACGGTGGCATCCTCCGAGCAGTCGTCGATCACCAGCACCCGGACGCCGGCCATGGTTTCCCGGACTCCGCGCACCACTTCGCCCACCGCTCCCGCCTCGTTGTAGGCCGGGACGATCACCATTAGCGAGCCAGCTTCCAGCGCCATCCTCACAAGCTTGCCACTTCCCGCGGGCTGATGTAATGCCGCTTGATCACGCGACGGAATTCGGCGGCCGAAATGCGCGCCCGCCGCCGCACCTCGCGCCGCTTGCGCCACAGCTTCGGCAGGTTGACGGCCAGCGCCAGATGCGCCCTGACGGCGTATAGCGCCAGCTTCAGCGCCGGCTGCCCGTCCTGGCGGAAGCGCGCCGCCGCGCCGCCCCGCCCGCGCACCACCGACGCCGCGTGCCAGAAGTAACGCGCCAGCGTGGCAAACGGCGCGCGCAGAAGCATGGCCAGAGGGAAGTTCTTCACCAGCACGAACAACCGGTTGCGCTCCACCAGGTAGGCTTTGAGCGGCGAGGCGCGCCCGGCCGAATCCGAGTAGCGGTGATCCACCACGGCGTCCGGCGCGTACAGACATCTCCATCCGGCCCACTGGCCGCGGAGCCCGAGATCGGTGTCCTCGCAGTACAGGAAGAAGTCCGGATCGAACAGCCCGACCTCATCGAGCATAGCGCGGCGATACAGCGCCGCCGAGCCGCTGGGGCACAGCGCCTGGTCGGCCCGGCTGAATTCCCGCGGCGGCCGGCCGTGCCCTCGTTGCCTGCTGCTGGCGTCCGCCGAAGCCAGCATTCCGGCCGAATCGAGCAGGTCCTGGCCGGCCAGCATGACGCGCGAGGCGCACATGCCGGCCCGCTCGTCGGACCGGGCCGCGCGCACCAGGGCTTCCAACCACCCGGGGCCGGGCGCGGCATCGTCGTTCAACGTCGCCAGAAACGGCGCACCGGAGCGGCGAAAACCCTGGTTCACGGCTTCTCCGAAACCGGCGTTGGCGCTGTTTTCAAGCACCCTCACGCGCGGGTGTCCCCGGCCGGCCGCCCGGGCCAGCCCGCGCCCGCTGTTGTCCACCACCACCACGTCGAAATCGCCGAGCGTCTGCGCCTCCAGCGCATCCAGACACGCCGCCAGCGCTTCGCCCGCCTTCAAGGTCGGGATCACAACGGTCACGCAAGGTTCCGGCAACCTTCGATTTTACGCCAATTCCGGGGACCGTCGGCGCCATGGCGCCGAGTGCCCCCGAGCTAGGGCGGCTCACCGAACAGTGATGGGGACTTCGCGCGTGTCCGCGCCGCCCGGGCCGGTGGCGGTGAGCCGGTAGGTGGTGTTCCGCTCGGGCGCGTGCCCGAAACAGCCGCGCGCGGGGAGTCGGAAATCGACCACCGGAGGCTCGATGCGGACATCCGTGGCGTCGATGGTCTCATAGCACAGCGTCACGGTTTCTTCCCGGGAGATCTGTTGGGCGCTGGCGGTGAAAGAGGTAATGCGCGGCCGGGGCGGCGCTTCCGCCTTCGCTTCCGGCTTCGCTTCCGGCGCGGTGACGATCACCTTTAGGCTTCGCCACACCCGCCGGCCGCCGGAGTCCTCGGCGGACAGCACGTATTCGGTGGTGCGCTGCGGGCCGATCTCAAAACAACGGTTCGCGTATGCCGGCACGCCGCCCGGCTGAGGATCGATGCGCGCCGTGGAAGCATTCTCCACGCCGTAGCAGATACGCGCATGTTCGCCTTTCGAAATGGCCGCGGGGTAGGCATAGAAGTGGAGAATAGCGGGTTCGCCGGCGGGCGGCCGGTCCGGCGGCCGGGGCTCCCGGCCGGCTCGTCGGGAACAGCCGGACAAGGCCAGGACGGCCAGCAGCGCAACCATTCTCATCGAAGATTGAATTTCTTCATTTTGTAGCGCAGCGTGTCGCGGGTTATGTGCAGGAGCCTGGCGGCCCGGGTCTGGTTGCCGGCGGTCTTTTCGAGCGCCCGCATCAGCAACTGTTTCTCGTTCTCTTCCAGCGACATGCCTTCGTTGGGGAATTCACTCACGGCGGCGGCTGTCGGAGCGGCCATTCCGACGGTGTGGCCGATGGTGATAGGGAGGCTCGATGACCGGATCTCGGCGCTCTCTTCGAGGATCATGGCGCGTTCGATGGCGTTGCGCAGCTCGCGCACGTTGCCCGGCCAGTCGTGGGTCATCAGCAGCCGGCCGGCTTCGGCGCTGACGCCTGCCAGGTTGCGCTTGAACTTACGGTTGTAGTGATCGACGAAAAACCGGGCCAGGGGAAGGATGTCGTCGGGACGCTCGCGCAGCGGCGGGATCGTAATGTGGATGACGTTCAGGCGGAAATAGAGATCCTGGCGGAAGGCGCCCTCGTGGACCGCCTCGCGCAGGTTCTTGTTGGTGGCCGCAATCACGCGCAGGTCCAGTTGGATGTCCTTCAAGCCGCCCAACCGCCGGAAGCACTGCTCCTCGAGCACGCGGAGCAACTTCGCCTGCAACATCAGTGGAATCTCGCCGATTTCATCGAGGAAGAGGGTGCCCTTGTCGGCCAGCTCGAAGATGCCGCGCTTCTGGCTGCGCGCGTCGGTGAACGCGCCTTTCTCGTATCCGAACAACTCACTCTCGAGCAGCGTTTCCGGGATGGCCGCGCAATTGATGGCAATGAACGGTTCGGCCTGGCGGAGGCTCTGGTAGTGCAGCGTCTTGGCGACAAGGTCCTTGCCCGTTCCGTTCTCGCCTTCCAGCAGAATCGTCGTGGCTTCGCTGGCCGCGACGCGGCGCACGAAGTTCAACAGCTCGCGCATAGCGGACGATTCGGCGATCACTTCGCGCTTCTGCGGAGCAACCTCTTCGGTGATGTCCTTGATCGTGGCGATGACGCCTTCCAGCCTGCCGTCATCGGAAACCAGTTGATTGGTGCGGATCACAGCCAGCCGCTCCCGGCCATTGTCGGTGTGCAGCCGAAGGGTGCTGTGAGGAGCCGAAGGGCCTTGGTTCAGGCCAGCCAGCATGCCGCAGTCCTCGTCACACACGCCGCAGCGGAAGACTTCGCGGCAGTTGCGCCCGACCATCTCCCCGGCCGCTATGCCGAACAACCGCTCGGCCGCCCGGTTGACGCCCGTGATCGTCGAGTCGGCGTCGTAAAGGACCATCGCGTCCGAAAGCTGATCGAACACCGCTTCCAGCAAATGCGCTCTCTGCCAACTTACGGAGAGCTTGGGCATGACCTGTTTTCCCTCTGACACCTGCGAGCAGTATATCACCCTGGCCAGTCCTGTGTCACGCGGATTGAGCGAAATCACCCACTCCAGCCGCCTACAAGATCCACCGCTGCTTCCAGACTGGGTGAGATCCCTTGATATGGCCCCAATACCACCGACCGGTGTCCGGAGTCCTCCCCCTGTTCCAAACCGTCGAGCCTGTCGCCGAGGCAGGGCTGCGATTCCCGATTTGCCAATCGGAGATCGCCTCTGTTGGGGCAGTTTACACACCGCTATCGTTAGCGGTGGGGGAATTTGCGCTAAAGACCTGTTTCCAGACTGCCAACCACGCCCATCCGGTAGTGAAGTACACCCGCCTGTTGCACATTTCGACACTCGACGGGGTTTACCGCGTAATTCATCAACATACCGCAGCCTTCCTGGTGGCTACCCGCCAGGGTTATGGGGCCCGGCGGATGCCCCTGTGAATCCTAAAGAGACTCTGGCTATCGGATTGCTCACCGACTTGGCGGAGATCTAATGACCAAGCTGAAATTCGCCGTTCCTGTTCTTATTTTTGTCGGTGGACTGATTTCGACCACCACCATGTCGTTCGGCAAGGCTGAATACACCAAGAAAGAGAAGAAGGCCTGCGTCTTTTGCCACGTCAAGGCTACCTCGAAGGAGTTGAACGAGGCCGGCAAGCACTACAAAGAGAAGAAGACTCTGGAGGGGTACACAGCGCCGGAGAAGAAGGGCTAGGTTGAGTTGGTTCGGGCTCAGCCCGAGTGTATGGACACGATTCAGGTTGCCATCAACGATGCTCCTTATGCGGCGGCGCTGAGGGAGTTATTGGAGCGCAACGGGTCCTGGGAGGTTCTCTGTGTGGACCGGCCGGACCCCGATCGCGACGGGGTGATGGTGCTCGACTCGGAACATCTGGGGTTTCTTCGGCAGCCGATCTCCAATCCCGAGAGAGTAGTACTGATTGCGGGGAACAATTCCGGCGATCTGGCCCGGGCTTGGGAGGCGGGCGTGAATTCCGTCATTACGGACAAGGATCCGCTGAATACGGCCATGCTTGCGATCATGGCGGCGCGGCTCAGAGCGGGCAAGGGTCTGCATTCCGGCTCGGTTAAGGGTTCCCCCGGGCGGCCGTAGGCGCTTCAGAAGTCATACTCCGCTTGTGGTTGTTGCTGCTATAGTTGGGTGGGCGCAAGTAGGGGCCGGTCGGGAAATAGCCGTTTCGGGCGGCAAACTCCGCTCCCTGACGGTCGCGGCTCGGAAACTGCTTGCCGCTACCGAGCCGCGACCGTCAGGGAGCGGACAATCGCGGCTGCCAGCCCTGGGCATGCCCGCCCGGCCACGGGAGCAGCGAGCCGTGAACCTTGCGCCGTGGGCGATCGGTTTGGCAAGAGCGAGCTAGCATGGGTCTGTGGGCAAAACGAGGAGTGTATCTGTCGATTCTTGAGCGTATCCCGGGGCGATCCGGCGGTTGGGCCGCGGCTGTCGCGCCGCTTGCACTG
Organism: Bryobacterales bacterium; assembly: GCA_030693045.1. GTDB lineage: Bacteria > Acidobacteriota > Terriglobia > Bryobacterales > Bryobacteraceae > JACQZT01. The sequence continues at coordinate 32,366 of JAUYBU010000320.1, forward strand.
CTGATTTTTCTGTCGACCTTCCCGGCGCGGGCGCAGGAGGCCGGCGCGGACGTTTGCGCGTCCTGCCACGAGCAGGGACAGAAGCTGAAAGCCTCGATTCACGCGGGTCTGGGCTGCTCCGGCTGCCACGAGAAACACGAGAAATACCCGCACCCGGCCAACGCGCCCAAGCCGGCTTGCACCACCTGCCACTCGCCGCAGGTCCGGGATTACTCGATGGGCGTGCACGGGCGCGCGGTCAAGGCGGGAAACCAGGCCGCGCCGGACTGCTCGATGTGCCACGGCGACGTGCACCAGACCGCCTCCGCCAGAACCGAGGCTTTTCGCAAGGCGGAGCCGGAAACCTGCGGCATGTGCCACGACAAAGTGGTTGCCGAATTCAAGGCCAGCGTGCATGGCAAGGCGGTCGAACGGGGGGTGAAGGACGCGCCGTTGTGCACCAACTGTCATGGCGAGCACAGCATCCTGCCGCACAAGGACGTGGCCTCGTCGGTCAGCGCCGCCCACGTCTCGGAAACTTGCGCCCGTTGCCACGGCGACGTCCGCCTGTCGCGCAAGTTCGGCCTGCCGCCGGACCGCATCACCAGCTTCGACTCTTCCTTCCACGGTCTGGCGTCCAAGTCCGGATCGCAGACCGTGGCCAACTGCGCCAGTTGTCACGGAGTCCACGGCATCCTGGCTTCGAGCGACCCGAAATCGATGATCAACGCCAGGAACCTGCCGGCCACTTGCGGAAAATGCCACCCCGGCGCCGGCTCGCGTTTCGCGCTCGGCTCGATTCACCTCGTCCAGGGGGCGCGGGAGCCGGACCTGCTGCGTTGGGCGCGGATCTTCTATCTCACCCTGATTCCCGTCACCATCGGCCTGATGTTGCTGCACCACGGCGGCGACTGGATCCGCAAGCTGATTTATCTGCGCCTGAAGGCACAGCCCGTGAAGGCCTGGCGGCCCATGCCGCCTGGGCCGCCCGAGATCCGCATGTTCCTGGCCGAGCGCCTCCAGCACGCCCTGCTTGCGGTTTCCTTTATCGTTCTGGTCTGGACCGGTTTCGCGCTGAAGTATCCGGAGCAGTGGTGGGCCCGTCCGCTGGTGGTCTGGGAGGGAAGCTGGCCGGTGCGCGGCACCATTCACCGTATCGCGGCGGCCGTCATGGTGGCCGTTACGGTTCTTCACGCCCTTTCACTGGCGGCCAGCCGCCGGCTGCGGGAGCACTGGAAAACGCTCCTGCCGGTCAAGGCCGACATCTACGAGGGTTTCGCGGGCCTGTCTTACGCGCTTGGCCTGCGCGACAAGCCCGTGATCTCGGCCCACAGCTACGTCGAAAAGGCCGAATACTGGGCCGTGGCCTGGGGCACAGTGGTCATGGGGCTGACCGGCGTCCTGCTGTGGGCCAACAACTGGGCCCTTAAGTTCCTGCCCAAGGTCTGGCTCGACCTGGCGACCACGATTCACTTCTATGAGGCCGTTCTGGCCGCGCTGTCCATCGTAGTCTGGCACTTTTACAGCGTGATCTTCGATCCCGACGTCTACCCCCTGGATCCCGCCTTTCTCACCGGCGTGAGCGTCCGGACGAGAGAATCGCATCCGCACGCGCCGGCGGGAAAGCCAACCCGCGGGTCCGGGGAATCCGCATGAGGCGGATCGGCACAGGGTGGCTCCTGGGGGCCCTGATCGTGTCGGCGCCGGATCTGGCCGGCCAAAAGGTCCAGCCGCCGCTGCCCGGTTCCGAGGAGTGCGCCAACTGCCACGACAGCGGCCGCCGGACCGGCAAGCGGGAGCCCGGCGTTCCGCAGCCGTTCGACCAGGCGGCGCTGCGGGCCTCCCCCCACGCCGCGCTGGAGTGCGCCGCCTGTCACACCGGCGTCGACGTGAAGAAGCTGCCGCACGCCGAGAAGCTCGAACGCGTGGCGTGCGGGAATTGCCACCCCGACCAGCAGACGCAGCACTCCGAGAGCCTCCATGGCAAGGCCACCGGGAAGGGCGATGCGCTGGCGCCGTCCTGCTCCACCTGTCACGGAGCGCACAACGTCCTGGCGCGCTCGGCGCCGCGTTCTCCGATTTCGACCATGGAGATTCCGCGCTTGTGCGGGCGCTGCCACCGCGAAGGGTCCGACGTCTCCAGGACGCACGCGATCCCGCAGGAGAACATCCTGGGCAACTACATGGACAGCATCCACGGCGAGGGCCTGTTCAAACGCGGCCTCACCGTGACGGCGGTCTGCACCAGTTGCCACACCTCGCATTTCGCGCTGCCTCACACCGACCCGCGCTCGTCGATTTCCAAG
>JAUYBU010000357.1 GCA_030693045.1 Bryobacterales bacterium
TAAGGTTGAACTCGGCCGGCGTGCGGCTGTCCTCGTTGTAGCCGAGCTTCGTGCCGTTCACCCAGACGTAGAACGCCGAATCGACGCCTTCAAAGTGCAGATACACCTGGCGGCCCTTCCAGGCCGGCGGCACGGTGAAACGCGTGCGGTAGCTGCCCACCGGGTTGAAGTCGTACGGAACGGCGGGCGGCTTGTCCGGATCCTGCGGCCAGGGGTAGATGATGTTGGTGTAGATGGGGATGTCGAAGCCTTGCATCTGCCAGCTCGAGGGCACGGGAATGGTGCGCCAGGCGGCGTCGCTGTAGTCGGGGCGGTAAAACTCGAGCGGCCGGTCGGCCGGGCTCAGCGAGCCATGGAACTTCCAGCTTCCGTTCAGCGATTGGAACCACGGGGACTTGGCGCGGTCGCCCGCGCGCGCCAGCTCCGCCGACGGGTAAACCATCATCGTCGCGTGGGGCTTCTCGGTACCGATATGCAAGATGGCGGGGTTATCCCATTCGGGCCGGTCGGCGGCGAACGCCGCGCCGAGAAGAACCGCGATCAAACCGAGACGGATATGCATGAGAATCGCTCCAAGTTTTGACAGTATCACATGCGATTCTCCGCAAGATCCGCTGCGCGGGTATCATTGACGTTATGCTCAAACCAATTGTACGGACGATTCTTTGGGTTGCAGCCGCCGGCGTTGCGCTGGCGCAGCCGGTTTACCTGATTCCGGATAGCGTGGAGACGCGTTGGGCTAGCCCTGAGAGCCCGGAAGCGGCCAAAGGCGCCGCGGCGCAGGCAAACGCCGGCCGAAAGGGCCGCGCCAGCATCCCGGTCAAGGCCGGCGAATCGGTGACGCTGGCCGAGTTTCGTGGCTCTTCCGGCACCGTCCGGCGCATCTGGGCCACCATTAACGACCGTTCTCCACAAATGCTGCGCGGCCTGAAAATCGAGGTGTTCTGGGACGGCGCCGCCAAGCCCGCCGTCAGCGCGCCGTTCGGCGATTTTTTCGGAACCGGGCTCGGGCAGATGACGGCATTTGAATCCGCCTTCTTCGCCAATCCCGAGGGGCGCAGTTTTCTGTGCTTCATTCCGATGCCGTTTCGAAGCGGCATGCGGATCGTGGTCACGAATGAAAGCGGCAAGGACCTGCGAAGCCTCTACTACGACGTGGACTGCACGCTGGGCGACAAGCACCCCGCCGGGGCGCTCTATTTTCACGCCCATTGGCGGCGCGAGAGCTCGACCGAGTTACAGAAGGACTTCGAACTGCTGCCGGCAGTGGAAGGGAAGGGCCGGTTCCTGGGAGTGAACGTGGGCGTGATCGCCAACCAGAAACTGTATGGCAAAAGCTGGTGGGGCGAGGGCGAGGTGAAGGTTTACCTCGACGGCGACAAGGAGTTTCCCACCCTCAGCGGCACGGGTACCGAAGACTACATCGGGACGGGCTGGGGGCAGGGCCGCTACGCCAACCTGTACCAGGGCTGCCACATCGCGGACCGCGACAACATGAAGTACTGTTTTTACCGCTACCACGTGCCCGACCCGATCTTCTTCCGCAAACAGATCCGCGTCACGATCCAGCAGATGGGGTATATGGGGCTGAACGAGGCCGGCGTGGTCTACTCGTCGGGCGAGAAGGTCTACACCGCCGGCCCCGGACTGGTGGAGCGCAAGATGCTCTCGACCGGTCTCTACGAACGTCGCGACGACTGGTCCAGTTGCGCCTACTTTTATCTGGACCGCCCGGAGAGCGGCCTTCCGCCGATCGCTCCCGCCGAGCAGCGCATGAAGGGGCTGTGACGCGGCTGCCGGCTGGCAGGATAAGACTGGAGTCGTGTCCCACGGCGTGAGCAAGCCCGGAGTCCTGTCCCGCGGCGCGATCGCGAGATGGAGTACTAATGGATAGTGACCATGAGCGGACGAATGGCGGCGCTGGCATGCCTTGGTTTTCTGGCGGCGGCCGCCTGGGCCGACGAGTTCGACGATCTGCGCCTGCGGTGGCGCGGCATGCTGACGGGCGGCGACGGCGTCGACCTGACGATGCCCGAGGTGCGGGAACGTCTGGCGGCGATCGACTCGACCGCGCGCGGTAATTGGACCGGCCTGCTGAAAGCGCCGGACCGCCGCGCGCTCTGGAGCGACCTGGCCAGCGCCACCGTCTCCAGCCAGATCACCAGCTCCTGGAAACGGGTCAAGGACATGGCGCTGGCCTGGGCTACGCCGGGCGCGCAGAACTTCGGCAACCCGGAACTGCTGGCCGATGTCCGCTCCGCGATGGCGTGGCTGGAAGCCAACCGCTACAACGCGCGAGTCACTAACAAGTACGACAACTGGTGGGACTGGGAGATCGGCACGCCCATGGAGGTCAACGACCTTCTGGTTCTGCTCTACGAGCAACTGACTCCGGAGGAGATCCGCAAGTGCGCCGACGCGGTCGAGCGATTCGCTCCCGATCCGCGCGTGATGATCGCTAACTCAACCTCGACCGGCGCCAATCGCGTCTGGAAGTGCAAAGTCGCGGCGGTGAGAGGAGTGGTTGTCAAGGACCCGGCGAAGGTCCGGCTGGCGAGCGACTCGCTCGGCCCTGTATTCGCCTATGTCACTTCGAGCGACGGCTTCTACGAAGACGGTTCCTTCATCCAGCACACGCGGCACCCTTACACGGGCGGTTATGGGGTTTCCTTGCTGGCCGAGCTTGCCGACCTGATGTACCTGATGGCCGGCTCGACCTGGGAGGTGCGCGACGAGCGCCGCGACAACCTCTACCGCTGGGTGTTCGAGTCCTTCGAGCCGGTGGTGTATCGCGGCGCGTTCATGGATATGTTGCGCGGACGCGAGATATCGCGCTCCGGATCGCCCGACCACGCCATCGGTCACCGCTCGGCCACCGCCATTCTGCGCGCCTCGATGTTCGCGCCCGCCGACGCCGCCCGGCGCATGCAGTCGCTGGTGAAAGAGTGGCTTCGCGCCGACACATCGCGCGCCTGGTCGGCGAGTAAGTCGATCGAGCAACTCACAACCATTCGCCGGTTACTCGACGACCAGAACGTGACGCCGCGCGGCGACATCACTGGAAGCTGGGTTTTCGCCGGCATGGATCGCACTGTACACCTGCGCCCGGGCTGGGGCTTTGGGATTGCGATGCACTCCAGCCGAGTCTATAACTACGAAAGCATCAACACCGAGAACCTCCGCGCCTGGCATTCGGGCGACGGCATGACTTATCTCTACAACGGGGATCTAACTCAGTTTTCGGACAACTTCTGGCCCACCGTCGATCCCCAGAGGCTGCCGGGAACGACGGTCATCGCGGGCTCCACCGCGCGCCAGAGTCAGACCGGCGGCAGTAACATCGTCGGCGGTGTCACACTGAATGAGTTCGCCGCCGTGATGATGCGCCTGATTCCGGACGGGCGGCAGTTGGACGCTAAGAAGTCATGGTTCCTGTTCGA